>NZ_WHOV01000082.1:0-83855 GCF_009765395.1 Pseudomonas sp. BAV 4579
CACGCTCGCCACGAGGGTCACCGCCCATGTCTAGCACCCTGCCCGCCCGTACCCCCGAGGAAATGGCCGCGGCCTTCGCCGCCGGCCTGGCCACCGGCGTCGGCAAGCCGCTCAAGCACGAGAGCGCCGACAAGCATGTCAGCGGCGAGGCCCTGTACATCGACGATCGCCTGGAGTTTCCCAACCAGCTGCACGTCTATGCGCGGATGAGCGAGCACGCCCACGCGCGGATCAAACACATCGATCTCGCGCCCTGCTACCAGATCCCCGGTGTGGCCCTGGCCATCACCGCCGCCGACGTACCCGGCCAGCTCGACATCGGCGCCGTCCTGCCCGGCGATCCGCTGCTGGCCGATGGCGAGGTGCTGTACCTGGGCCAGCCGGTGCTGGCGGTGGCCGCGACCAGCCTCGACGCCGCCCGCCGCGCCGCCCAGGCCGCCCGCGTCGAATACGAGCCGCTGGAGGCCGTCCTCGACGTCAAGGAAGCGCTGCGCCGCGAGCACTTCATCTCGCCCAGCCACAGCCACCGGATCGGTGACGCGGCCGCCGCCCTGGCCGCCGCGCCCCATCGCCTGCAGGGCGAACTGGCCATTGGCGGCCAGGAGCACTTCTACCTGGAAACCCAGGTGGCCTCGGTGATGCCCACCGAAGACGGCGGCATGCTGGTCTATTCCTCCACCCAGAATCCCACCGAGGTGCAGAAGCAGGTGGCCGAGGTGCTGGGGGTGTCGATGAACAGGATCACCGTCGACATGAGGCGCATGGGCGGCGGCTTCGGTGGCAAGGAAAGCCAGGCCGGCATGCCGGCGGCGCTCTGCGCGGTGTTCGCCCATCTCACCGGGCGCCCGGTGAAGATGCGCCTGCCGCGCTTCGAAGACATGCACATGACCGGCAAACGCCATCCCTTCCATGTCGACTACGACGTCGGCTTCGACGAAGACGGCCGGCTGCTGGGCATCCGCTTCGAACTGGCGGGCAACTGCGGCTATTCGCCCGACCTGTCCAACGCCATCATCGATCGCGCCATGTTCCATGCCGACAATGCCTATTTCCTCGGCAACGCCCAGATCACCGGCCACAGATGCAAGACCCACCTGGCGTCCAACACCGCCTACCGCGGCTTCGGCGGCCCCCAGGGCATGCTGGCCATCGAGAACGTCATGGACGCCATCGCCCGCCATCGCGGCCTCGACCCGCTGGAGGTGCGGCGGCGCAACTACTATGGCAAGGAGACGCGCAACCTCACCCACTATCACCAGGTGGTGGAAGACAACCTGCTCGACGAGATGACCACGAACCTGGCGGCCAGCAGTGACTACCAGGCGCGGCGCGAAGCCATTCGCGCCTTCAACCAGGGCAGTCCGGTACTGAAGAAGGGCCTGGCGCTGACTCCGGTGAAATTCGGTATCTCCTTCACCTCTTCCTTTCTCAACCAGGGCGGCGCCCTGGTCAACGTCTACACCGATGGCAGCATCCACCTGAACCATGGCGGCACCGAGATGGGCCAGGGGCTCAACACCAAGGTCGCCCAGGTGGTGGCCGAGGTCTTCCAGGTCGACATAGCCCGCATCCAGATCACCGCCACCAACACCGACAAGGTGCCCAACACCTCGCCCACCGCGGCTTCCAGCGGCACCGACCTCAACGGCAAGGCCGCGCAGAACGCCGCCCAGACCATCAAGGATCGGCTGATCGACTTCGCCAGCCGCCACTTCCACGTTGGACCCGAAGAGGTCGACTTCCGCAACGGCCACGTCAGGGTGCGCGACCGGCTGCTGAGCTTCGAGGAACTGATCCAGCTGGCTTATGTTGGCCAGGTATCGCTGTCCAGCACCGGCTACTACCGCACACCCAAGATCCACTACGACCGCGACCAGGCCCGCGGGCGGCCCTTCTACTACTACGCCTTCGGCGCCGCCTGCTCCGAGGTGCTGATCGACACCCTCACCGGCGAATACCGCCTGCTGCGCACCGACATCCTCCATGACGTCGGCGCCTCCCTGAATCCGGCCATCGACATCGGCCAGGTGGAAGGCGGCTTCGTCCAGGGTCTGGGTTGGCTGACCATGGAAGAACTGGTGTGGAACGATGCCGGCAAGCTGCTCACCGCCGGCCCCTCCACCTACAAGATCCCGGCGGTGAGCGATGTGCCACCGGATCTGCGGGTGCGGCTGGTGGAGAATCGCCAGAATCCCGAGGCCACGGTGTTCCACTCCAAGGCCGTGGGCGAACCGCCCTTCATGCTCGGCATCTCGGTGTGGTGCGCCCTGCAGGACGCCGTGGCCAGCGTGGCGGATTACCGCTTCCACCCGGCGCTGGACGCGCCGGCCACCCCGGAACGGGTGCTCTGGGGCGTGGAGCGCATGCGCCGCCTGGCTGCCGAGTCCCAGGCCGCCCCGGTCCCCGCCACGGAGGAGTCCGCATGAACAGCAAACGTGGCTGGCTGGCCTTGCTGGCTGATTTCGAAGCGCGGGGCGAGCCCTGCGTGCTGATCACCGTGGCCGACGAGCAGGGCTCCACGCCCCGCGAGGCCGGCACCAAGATGCTGGTGGGCCGGGAAGAGCAGCATCTGACCATCGGCGGCGGCCACCTGGAATACCGCGCGGTGGAGATCGCCCGGGAAATGCTCGCCGCCGGTACCCGCCAGCCGCGTCTGGAGCGTTTCTCCCTGGCCGCCAGCCTCGGCCAGTGCTGCGGGGGTGTCACTACCCTGCTGTTCGAACCTCAGCTGGCACAGGACGTCCCGGTGATCGTCTTTGGCGCCGGCCATGTCGCCCGCGCCCTGGTGCCGCTGCTGGCCGGGCTGCCTTGCGCGGTGCGCTGGGTGGATTCGCGCGCCCAGGAATTTCCTGCCGTCCTGCCCGCCGGCGTGGAAAAGCGCCTGACCGACGAGCCGGTCGACGAGGTCGCCCGGATGCCGGCGGGTGCCTACTACATCGTCATGACCCATAATCACCCCCTGGACCTGGAGTTGACCGCTGCCATCCTCGCCCGCGGCGACCATGGCTATTTCGGTCTGATCGGCTCCCGGACAAAGTGGGCCAAGTTCCGCCACCGGCTCGCGGCGCGCGGCCACGGCGCCGACCGCCTGGCCACGGTGCGCTGCCCGCTGGGCCTGCCCGAGGTCCAGGGCAAGTTGCCGCTGGAGATCGCCATCGCCGTGGCCGGCGAGGTCATCGCCCACTACGGTCGCCAGGCCGAGCAGGCGGATCTGCCCCTGCGCCTGGTCACCGCTACCCCCAAGTAGCTCCATCCTTCATCCGAGATCGTTATGACCGCCATCGCCCATCGCGCCGCCCTGCTCCACAGCCTCGCCGACCCGGCCGAGGTGGGGCTGGACGCCTCCTACGAATACCACGCCGACGGCCTGCTGCTGGTCGCAGACGGCCGCATCCAGGCCATGGGCCCGGCCGCCGAGCTGCTGCCCACCCTGCCCGCCGGCACCCAGGTCATCGAGCATCCCGACACCCTGATCACCCCCGGCTTCATCGACACCCATATCCACTATCCGCAGACCGGCATGATCGCCAGCTATGCCGAGCAACTACTGGACTGGCTGGACACCTACACCTTTCCCACCGAGGGCGCCTTCGTCGATCCGGCCAAGGCCGCCGAGGTGGCCGAGGTCTTCGTCGGTGAACTGCTGCGCAACGGCACCACCACCGCCCTGGTGTTCGGCAGTGTCCATCCGCAGTCGGTGGACGCCTTTTTCCAGGTCGCCGAACGCCTCGACCTGCGCATGATCGCCGGCAAGGTGCTGATGGATCGCAATGCCCCGGACTATCTGCAGGACACCGCCGACTCCGCCTATGCCGACAGCAAGGCGCTGATCCAGCGCTGGCACGGCAAGGGCCGCCTGCACTATGCCGTCACCCCGCGCTTCGCCCCCACCAGCACCCCGGAACAGCTGGCAGCCGCCGGCCGCCTGCTGGCCGAGCACCCGGACGTCTACCTGCACACCCACCTCTCCGAGAATCTCAAGGAGATCGACTGGGTGAAGGCACTGTTCCCGGAGCGCCGCCACTACCTGGACGTCTACGATCACTTCCAGCTGCTCGGTCCGCGCTCGGTGTTCGCCCACGGCATCCACCTCTGCGACGCCGAGTGCCAGCGCCTGCACGACACCGGGTCAGCGGTGGCGCACTGCCCCACCTCCAACCTCTTCCTCGGTAGCGGCCTGTTCGATCTCGAGCGGATGGAAGCCTTCAAGGTCAACGTCGGCCTGGGTACTGACGTTGGCGCCGGCACCAGCTTCTCGCTGCTGCAGACCCTTGGCGAAGCCTACAAGGTGCAGCAACTGCGCGGCCATCGCCTGCATCCCTTCAAATCGCTCTACCTGGCCACCCTGGGCGGCGCCCGCGCCCTGCGCCTGGACGAGCGCATCGGCAGCCTGGCCCCCGGCCACGACGCCGATTTCGTGGTGCTCGACCTCAAGGCCACCCCGCTGCTCGACTACCGCCTGCAACAGTCCAAGAGCCTGGAAGAAACCCTCTTCGTCCTCACCACCCTGGGCGACGACCGGGTGATACGGGAAACCCATGCCGCCGGTCGCCGGGTACACAGCCGCGACGCCTGATACCGTCACCCCGTAGCCTGGAAAACCGCGCAGCGTTTTCCACGGGTGGAGCAAAACGGCACTGTTGGGCTCCGGCGATAGAGCCGCCTCAGCTCCACCTAACCATTACCGTAGGTTGGGCTGAGCACAGCGAAGCCCAACAAAACCCACCCCCACCCCATACCCACAAAAAACCGCCTCGAGGGGCGGTTTTCATCTTCAGCCTAGGCCGACTCAACTGCTGCGATAGCGCTCCAGCCAGTGGGCGTAGGGCGCCGGCAGCACCCAGGACGGCTGGTCGACGCCCAGCGCCTTGGCCGCATAGTAGGGCCAGTGCGGATCGGCCAGGTGGGCGCGACCCACCATCACCAGATCCAGCTGCCCATCGGCCACCACCTGGTTGGCCAGCGCCGGGGTGTCGATGTTCCAGGCCGAGGCCACCTTGAGGCCGGTGGCCTTGCGTACCTGTTCGGTGACGGGTGCCAGCAGACCCGGTCCCCAGGGAATATTGGCGGTCGGGGTGGAGAAGCCGATGCTGACGCTCAGCAGGTCGAGGCCTTCGCGCTTGAAGCCCTGGGCCAGCTCGATGGATCCGGCCAGGGTCTCTTCGTCGCGACCGTCGTATTCGATCACGCCGAAACGCGCGGTCAGCGGCAGGTGCTCCGGCCAGACCTGGCGCACCGCGGCCAGGGTTTCCAGCAGGAAGCGGCTGCGGCCGGCGAGGTCGCCACCGTACTGGTCGTCGCGCTGGTTGGAATGCACCGAGAAGAAGCTCTGGGCCAGGTAGCCGTGGGCGAAGTGCAGTTCCAGCCACTCGAAGCCGGCCTCATAGGCACGCTTGGCGGCATCGACGAAGTCCTGGCGAACCCGGGCGATGTCGTCCAGGGTCATGGCCTTGGGCACCTTGGGCAGATTGGCGCCAAAGGCCACCGCGGACGGCGCGATGGTGTCCCAGCCACGGGCGTCGTCGGCGGCGATGTGGTCATCGCCTTCCCAGGGGCGGTTGGCGCTGGCCTTGCGACCGGCGTGGGCGATCTGGATGCCCGGTACCGAACCGGCGGCCTTGATCGCCTGGACCACCGGCACGAAGGCCTGGACGTGCGCGTCCGACCAGATGCCGGTGCAACCGGGGGTGATCCGGCCTTCCGGCGAGACCGCTGTGGCCTCGACGACCACCAGGCCCGCACCACCGCGGGCTAGGCCGGCATAGTGCACCTGGTGCCAGTCATTGATCATGCCGTCGACGGCGCTGTACTGGCACATGGGCGGGATGGCGATGCGGTTGCGCAGCGTCACGTCCTTGAGGGTAAAGGGTTGGAACAATGCGGACATCTGAGCGGTCTCCAATGAGGCGGATGCTGTTTCGTTATTTCGATATTAGTCGAACATAACATAATCGCCAACCCCCGGTGTATGATTAGCGCATGCGCCCTTTCAAACATCCCAGTCCCGACGAATTTTCCCTTGAGCGCCTGTTCCATGCGCTCAGCGATCCCGTGCGTCTGGACATCGTCCGCTACCTGGCGCGGGTTGCCGAGGCCACCTGCGGCGAACTCGACGGGGGTCGTCCGAAATCCAGCATGTCGCATCACTTTCGGGTGCTGCGCGACGCCGGCCTGGTGCATACCCACAATGCCGGTACCACGCACATGAACCAGTTGCGGCGCGACGACCTGGATCAGCGTTTCCCCGGGCTGATGGCAGCCATCCTGGCGCAGTCCTCCGATCCCGTGATCAAGCCGGACTAGCTGAGCCGCTGCGCATATAGCCACGGTTGCCATGGCTGCAAAACCTTGGACTCGCCCATCCCCTTGCTATCCCGTGCTGGTCGTCGGCTGCCGCTTCGCCTGGTCCGGGCGCCGGGAACTCCGGCCTTGCTTTTCCGCTCTTCCCGGTATGAAGGTTGCACAAGATAAAGGCAGCACCGACGCTGGACGCTGCCGGGAGGTAGACGATGGGCAAGCACTGGGGATTGGCGACCGCACTCGCAGGTGTCGCCACGCTGCTCGCCCTCGTACCCAGCCCTGAGCCCATCGCCGAGGCGCGGGGCATCCAGAGGGTCATCGCCTTTGGCGACAGCCTGATGGACTGCGGCACCTTCGGCCACATCTACGCAACCAATCCGGGGCGCACCTACCCCCAGGAAATCGCCGACGCCTACGGCGTCGAATTGGGCCCCAATCGTCAGGTGGAAGGCTATGGTCACGAGGGTCCGAGCGATCCCGACGGCCTCTGCTACGCCGAGGGCGGCGCCGTGACCGGCAGCTTCACCGAGCCAGGCTTCGACCACAACGAGGCGCCGCTGGCCTTCTCCCAGCAGATCCGCAACTTCGAGATGCAGCATGGCCGCTTCCGCCAGCAGGACCTGGTGCTGGTGCAGATCGGCGGCAATGACATCATCGGCCCCTTCTACGACAAGACGCTCAAGGCCGCGCTGATGGCCGATGCCCCGCTGCCCCCGGAGATACGCGCGCAGGTCGAGGCCCGGATCCGCTATACGGCCCTGAACGAGGTCAAGTTGCTGCGCTACCTGCTGAGCCTGGGTGCCCAGCGGCTGGTGGTGCTCAACAACACCGACTACGGCAAGGCGCCCTATCTGGAGCCCTGGACCGAACAGGTGGCGCAGCGTAATCACGATCTGGTGAAGCTCTACAACGACGCCCTGCAGGCCAACCTGCCGGCCGGAGACCGCCTGCTGCTGGTGGATGCCTACCGGGTGATGGAAGAGGTCTTCGCCCACTACGGCAACTATGGATTCACTCATGCCGAAGGCGACGCCTGCCTGCCCGGTCGCGAATTCTGCGATCCGGACAGCTACGTCGAACCGGGCGCTGACCAGGCCTATATCTTCGGCGCCCGGGGCCATTTCGCCAGCCGTACCCACAGCATGCTGGCCCAGGTGGTGCTGGAACGCATCGCCCAGACCTGGCCGGACAGCGCCGTGCCGGACCGACCGCTGCTGGCCAGCACCCGGCTGAGCAGCGAGCCGAGCTTCCATTAGCCTGAGCGGATCCACGCTCCAGGCTGGTGCCGGCTCACCCCTGTGCGCACCGCCGCAGAGCAGTCTTCCCTAACTGCCGCGATAGGTCGAATAGCTGTAGGGCGAAACCAGTAGCGGCACATGGTAGTGCGCCGCCTCATCGGCGATGCCGAAGCGCAGGACCACGGTGTCGAGAAATGCCGGCTCCTCCAGCGTCGTCCCTAGTCGCCGATAGTAGTCACCCACCGCGAACTCCAGCTCGTAGATGCCCGCCGTGAAGGCTTCGCCCTGCAACAACGGTGCATCGCCGCGGCCATCGGCATTGGTCCGCACTTCACCCAGCGCCTGCCGCGACCCCCCATCCAGGCGGTACAGGCGGACGGCGATGTCCGCGCCGGGGCAGCCGCCGGTGGTGTCCAGCACATGGGTCGTCAGGTAACCGCCAGGGGATGAAACGGACATGGAAGAACTCCTGCAAGGGGGATGATCCAGCCTAGCAGTTTTCTACCCATCGATTGTATACAGCTCTTCGCCCCGCCCTAGCGAAGGGATCATCGCCCTCCGGCACAGAAAAGACTTCAGACCGGTCAGACCAGTTAGGCAGGATTCTTGCTGGGACTCGGCAAAGGCCGCCAAACATTGTATACAAAACATCTCGACTGCCAGGATGCCCTTCCCATGACCTATCCCCGCGATCTCATCGGCTACGGTGCCCAGCCGCCCCACCCGCGCTGGCCGGGTGACGCCCGCATCGCCCTGTCCTTCGTGCTCAACTACGAAGAGGGTGGCGAACGCAACATCCTGCACGGCGACAAGGAGTCCGAGGCCTTTCTCTCCGAGATGGTCGCCGCCCAGCCGCTGCAGGGCGTACGCAACATGTCCATGGAGTCGCTCTACGAATACGGCAGTCGCGCCGGCGTCTGGCGCATCCTGGAATTGTTCGCTAAGCATCAGGTACCCCTGACCATCTTTGCCGTGGCCATGGCCGCCGAGCGCCACCCCGAGGTCATCCGCGCCATGGTCCAGGCCGGCCACGAGATCTGCAGCCACGGCTATCGCTGGATCGACTACCAGTACCTGGACGAAGCCGAGGAGCGCGCCCATCTGCAGCGCGCCATCGAGATCCTCACCCGGTTGACCGGCGAACGCCCGCTGGGCTGGTACACCGGTCGCACCGGGCCCAACACCCGGCGCCTGGTCATGGAGGAAGGCGGCTTTCTCTACGACAGCGACACCTACGACGACGACCTGCCCTATTGGGAGCCCGATACGCCCACCGGCAAGCCGCACCTGGTGATCCCCTACACCCTGGATACCAATGACATGAGATTCACCCAGGTCCAGGGCTTCCATACCGCCGAGCAATTCTTCCAGTACCTCAAGGACGCCTTCGACACCCTCTACGCGGAAGGCGCCACCGCGCCAAAGATGCTCTCCATCGGCCTGCACTGCCGGCTGATCGGTCGGCCCGGTCGCCTGGTGGGGCTCAAGCGCTTCCTCGAATACGCCCAGAGCCACGAGCGCGTCTGGTTCGCCCGCCGGGTGGACATCGCCCGTCACTGGCACAGGGAGCATCCGCCGGTATGAGCACCTTCCACACCGTCACGCCCAGCCAGCTGGATCGCGCCGCCTTCGTCGCGGCCTTCGGCGGCATCTACGAGCACTCCGCCTGGGTCGCCGAGCGCGCCTTCGACGAGGGCCAGCCGCTGCCGGACAGCGTCGACGCCTTGCATCAGCGCCTCGCCGCCAAGGTCGCCCGGGCCAGCCATGCCGAGCAACTGGCACTGATCCAGGCCCACCCGGATCTCGCCGGGCGCGCCGCTCTGGCCGGCGAGCTGACCGCCGCCAGCAGTGACGAACAGGCCGGTGCCGGCCTCGATCAATGCACCCCGGACGAGCTCGAGCGCTTTACCCGCCACAACGACGCCTACCGCGCCAAATTCGGCTTCCCCTTCATCATGGCGGTGAAGGGCAGCAACCGGCATCTGATCCTGGCGGCCTTCGAAGAGCGCCTGCCCAACAGCCCGGAGCAGGAATTCCAGCGCGCCCTGGCCGAGATCGATCGCATCGCCCTCTTCCGCCTGCAGACCCTCTGACCCTTCCCCGACAAGAGCACTCCATGAAACGCACCTACGCCGCGCCCTTCGAGAAGTACCTCAACCTCGCCGACGCCCGTCTCGGCACTCGCGTCATCAGCGTCACCGACGACTGGTTCGCCGCCACCGACCGCATGCTCCAGCCCCACGAGCCCGAGTGGAAGGAAGGCGTCTACGACGACAACGGCAAATGGATGGACGGCTGGGAATCGCGACGCAAGAGGTTCGAAGGCTACGATCACGCGGTGATCCGCCTGGGCGTGCCCGGCTCGATCAAGGGCGTCGACATCGACACCCGCTGGTTCACCGGCAACTATCCGCCCTCCGCTTCCCTGGAAGCCTGCTTCTGCGCCGAGGGCGATCCGGCCGAAGACGCTGCCTGGACCGAGGTGCTGCCGGCCATCGAGATGCAGGGCAATAGCCACCACCACCATGCCATCGCCGATGACCGCCCCTGGACCCACCTGCGGCTGAACATCTTTCCGGACGGCGGTGTGGCGCGCCTGCGCGTCTATGGCATTCCCCATCGCGACTGGTCGGCCCAGGCCGAAGACGAGGTGCTGGACCTGGCCGCCGCCCTCAATGGCGGGCGTGCCCTCGCCTGCAACGACGAGCACTACGGCCGCATGAGCAACATCCTCAACCCCGGTCGCGCCGACAGCATGGCCGATGGCTGGGAAACCGCGCGCCGTCGCACCCCCGGCAATGACTGGGTGATCATCGCCCTGGGCCATGCCGGCACCGTCGAGGAGATCCTGGTGGACACCCTGCACTTCAAGGGCAACTACCCGGACAGCTGCCAGATCCAGGGCGCCTTCGTCCGCGGAGGTACCGATGGCCAGATCGAGACCCAGAGTCTGTTCTGGAAGGAGCTGCTGCCGCCGCAAAAGCTGCAGATGCACCAGGAGCACAGCTTCCGGGAGCAGGTCCGCGACCTTGGCCCCATCACGCACGTGCGCCTGAACATCTTCCCGGACGGCGGTGTCAGCCGGCTGCGACTGTTCGGCAAGGTGGCACGGGGCCAGGCATGAGTCGGCCACTGCGCATCGAGCCGCTGACCGCCGAGAGCTTCGCGCCCTTCGGCGAGGTCATAGAGACGGCGGGCCGGGACTGGTATCCGATCAACAACGGCTCGACCCGGAGATACCACGCCCTGGCCCGGGTCGCGACGGGACCGGCGGACGGCGCGGCGATCATCAGCATCTTTCGCGCCCGGCGCCTGGACTATCCGCTGACCATCGCCATGCTCGAACGCCATCCCCACGGCAGCCAGGCCTTCGTGCCGCTGCGCGGCGAGCCCTTTCTGGTGGTAGTGGCGCCACCCGCAGCGGAGCCGGATGCCCGCGCCATCCGCGTCTTTCGCGCCGATGGCCAGCAGGGCATCAACTACCACGCCGGCGTCTGGCACCATCCGGTGCTGGCCCTGCGCGACGAAGATGAATTCCTTATCGTCGATCGCGCCGGCAGCCTGCCCAACTGCGACGAGTTCTTTTTCGCCGCTCAGGAATGCCCGATCCTTGCGCTCTAGGGCGCCACCGGCGCGCGCCTGAGTTGCTTGCGCAGCAGGCGCGCACTGTCCAGGCAGACCCAGGCCACCGCCAACCAGATGGGACCATAGGTCCAGATCGCACCCGCCGGCAGCTGCTCGCCGAGCACATAGAGGGCGACGAACACCAGCAGCGCCGGCTCCACATAGCTGAGGATGCCGAACAGACTCAGCGGCAGCATGCGACTGGACGCCAGCATGGCGGCGAAGGCGATGGCGCTGAGCAGGCCCAGGCCCGGCAGGAGCGCCCACAGCCAGGGCGTCTGCTGCAGGATGGCGCCGGGCGAGAACCAGTGCAGGGCGAGCAGCGGGAAGGGCAGCAGACAGCACATCTCCAGCACGAAGCCCGACAGCGCATCCACCGCCATCCAGCGGCGTAGGACGAAATACGGCGGATAACCCACCACCGGCAGCAGGCTGACCCAGGACAGCGCCCCGGTCACCCAGACCTCGTTGACCACCCCCAGCAGCGCGCAGACCACCGCTACCTGCTGCAGCGGTCGCAGGCGCTCGCCATAGACCAGGCGTCCGGTCAGCACGATGGCCAGGGGCAGCAGGAAGTAGCCCAGCGACATGGCCATGGCCTCGCCATTCATGGTCGCCCAGACGAACACCCACCACTGGATGCCCATCAGCAGCGCCGCCGCCGGGATGGCCAGGCACAGGCGGGGCTCGCGCACCAGCCGTTTGAGCGTAGCCCACAGGGCCCTGCCCTCCCGCAGCACCACCACCAGCAGCAGCACCATAGGCAACGACCAGACCACCCGCAGGGCCACGACCTGCAGGCCATCCAGCGGCGCCAGCCAGGCGAAGTACACCGGCATCAGCGCGAACAGCACCGACGACAGCACCGAAAGGCCCAGGCCCTTGCCGGACAGCACAGTCATGACGGGCGCCCCAGACGATTGATGAACAGTGACAGCAGGATGATCCCGCCGCCCAGCAACAGCCTGGGCAGATCGGCCGGATGCTGCCAGATCAGCAGGCTGACCAGCAGACCGGCCGGCACATGGGCCTCGTTCATGATCGCCAGGGTGCCGCCGTTGACCCGCAACGAACCCAGCGTCCACCAGTACAGGCCGAGCGCCGTGGCAAACACGCCCATCCACACCAGCACGCCCCATTGCAGGCCCGTGCTGGGCAGCCGCGCCGGATTGCCGAACAGCAGAAAAGACAGCGCCGCCACCAGCAGGGCACCGAGAAAGAACAGCCCGAAGTAGCGATGCAGGGCGCCCTGTCCGGCATAGGCATGGCCCAGGTGCTTGCACAGCACCTGGCCGGCGGCAAAGGTCAGGTTGGCCACCTGCAGCAGCAGAAAACCCAGCAGGTAGTCACCGGTCAGTGGCTGGAAACGGATCAGCGCCGCGCCGCCCACCGCCACCACCGCTGCCAGCAGCGACCAGAGGCGCAAGCGCCGCTGCCAGGCATCGTCCAGCAGGGTCACGTAGATCGGCGTGAGCACGGTGAACAGCAGCACCTCGGGCACCGTCAACACCGCGAAGCTGCGGTACAGGCACAGATAGGTGATGCCGAACTGCAGCGCGCCCGCCGCCATCAGCCCCAGGGCAAAGCGTCCCGGCACTCCGCGCCAGCGGGTGAACGGCAGGAACAGCGCGAAGGCGATGGCCACGCGGACCAGCACGGCGAAGTCGCTGTCGACCCGACCGGCGAGGTACTCGCCGATCAGGCTGAAGGAAAACGCCCAGATGAGGGTGACGAGCAGGAGATAAGGCATGGCGGCGACGCACGAAAAAGGTGCGCGACCTTAACGTGCCCGCCGCCGGAGGGAAACCCCCGGCTCGTCGCCGGCTAGCGGGTGGCGTTGAGGCCGGAGGGCTCGCCGCCGCTGAGCGCCGCTACCGACTGATTGGCCTGCAGCACATTGTCGCTGCCCGAGACCAGGGTCTTGGGTTCGGCCACGCCCGCGGCGCGCGACCAGTAGACCTGCTGGTTGGAACCGCCCACGGCGATGTCGGCCTGGCTGAGCAGGGTCAGGCGGGCCTTGGCGCCATAGCCATAGGCATCGACCTTGGCCAGGCCGTCGCTGCCGCGCACGTTGGCCTGCACCTGCTGGTAGCCACCGCCGATGCTCAGGCTGGCCACCGCGCCCTTGACCGTTGTGACGCTGCCCAGGCCATGGATGGTCAGCGCCTGGGCGCCGTCGAGCACCAGCCGATGATGACTGCCGTAGACGGTCACCGTGCCGCACTGACCTTTCAACGTCAGGGTATTGCCTTCGCCGGACAGGGACACGTCCCGGCCTTCGCAATCGAGGGTGCGACTGATGTTCATGCCGTCGATATCGATCGGCTCGGCCGCCACCGCGCGGGATTCCTCGGCCTGGACCAGCAGCGGCGCGATGACCAGACAGCAACCCAGCAACGCCTTGAATGACGACATGGAGACTCCTTGTCTTGCCTAGAGTGGGAAACCCATCGGCTGGCTTGGAGGGTGGCGCCGACGAGACATTTGCTCCTGCGGGCGGAATTTTTTCATGCCGTGATGGACGCCGCGTTTTGCCATTGCCACCCTAGGCACTAACATGCGCCCTTTCGTGGCTCCAGAGCGCTCGATGAAGACTCCTCGCGTTTCCCTCGATCAGTGGCGAACCCTGCAGGCGGTGGTGGACCACGGCGGCTACGCCCAGGCCGCCGAGGTGCTGCATCGCTCCCAGTCGTCGGTCAGCTATACCGTCGCCCGCATGCAGGAGCAGCTCGGCGTACCGCTGTTGCGCCTGGAAGGTCGCCGCGCCGTGCTGACCGATGCCGGCGCCGTGCTCCTGCGCCGTTCACGGCGCCTGGTGCAGCAGGCCAGCCAGCTGGAGGAGCTGGCCTACCACATGGAACAGGGCTGGGAATCCGAGGTGCGCCTGGTGGTGGACGCCGCCTACCCGACCCGTCCGCTGCTGCTCTGCCTGCGCGAATTCATGCCCCAGAGTCGTGGTTGCCGCATACGGCTGCGCGAAGAGGTCCTGTCCGGGGTGGAGGAGGCCCTGCTCGACGGCTCGGCGGACCTGGCGATCACCGGCCTGGTGATCACCGCCCACCTGGGTGCCTCCCTGGGCAATGTGGAGTTCGTCGCCGTCGCCCATCCCGAGCATCCGCTGCATCTGTTGCAGCGCACCCTGGTGACCGCCGATCTGGAAGAGCAGCTGCAGATCGTCATCCGTGACAGTGGCCGCGCCCAGCCACGGGATGCCGGCTGGCTGGCCGCCGAACAGCGCTGGACGGTGGGCAGCATCAGCACCGCCGCCACCTTCCTGCGCGACGGCCTGGGCTTCGCCTGGCTGCCGCGGGACGCCATCCAGACCGATCTCGACGCCGGCCTGCTCAAGCCGCTGCCGCTGGAACAGGGCGCCCAGCGCTTCCATCCCTTCCAGCTCTACAAGACCCGCCAGCACGAGCTGGGCCCGGCGTCGCAGATCCTCATGAACCTGCTGCGCAAGCATGCCCTGCCACGCTGACCGTGGCGGGGTGCCAGCCGGGTTGCTATCGTTCGCCAGTCGTCTCTGCCACTCAAGGATCCATCATGTTCAAAGCCCTGCTTGCCGCCTGCGCCCTGTTCGTCGCCTCCACCACCTGGGCCGCGGACAATCCGCACGTGCTCATCAGCACCAACAAGGGCGACATCGAGGTCGAGCTGGATGCGGCCAAGGCACCCGTCAGCACCGAGAACTTCCTGGGCTACGTCGACAGCGGCTTCTACAAGGGCACCCTGTTCCACCGCGTCATCCCCGGCTTCATGATCCAGGGCGGTGGCTACACCCGCGACATGCAGGAAAAGCGCACCAAGGCGCCGATCAAGAACGAAGCCGACAACGGCCTGAAGAATCTGCGCGGCACCCTGGCCATGGCACGGACCTCGGACGTCAACTCCGCCACCAGTCAGTTCTTCATCAACGTCGAGAACAATGCCTTCCTGGACCACGGCTCGCGCGACTTCGGCTACGCGGTATTCGGCAAGGTCGTGCGCGGCATGGAAGTCGTCGACCAGATCGCCGGGGTCCAGACCACCCGCCAGGGCATGCTGCGCGACATTCCCCGTGAACCGGTGATGATTCTCGCTGCCAAACGGCTGTAGCCGACCCGTCCTGCCGGACGATCCGCTGGCGGTCGTCCGGTTAACCAGGCGAGGCCCCAGTGCGAGACGCCGTCTCCCCCCACAAGGACCCCGCATGATCTTTCGCCGCTTCGAACGCATCATCGACGCGTTTCGGGAAGCCCCCGATGAAATGCCGCCCACTGGGATCGGCGCCTTCTATCTCCACTTTCTCAAGCAAGCCTGGCCGGCCTTCGCCCTGCTGCTGGCAGTGGGGCTGATCGGCGCCCTCGTCGAAGTCGCCCTGTTCAACTTCATCGGCCAGATCGTCGACCTCGCGGGCAGCGCGCCCAACAGCACGGTGTTCTTCCAGGAGCACGGTGGGACCCTGATCTGGATGGCGGTGGTCACCCTGGTCATCCGGCCCCTGTTCATCAGCCTGCACGACCTGCTGGTGCACCAGACCATCACCCCCAGCCTCACCACCCTGATCCGCTGGCAGAACCATCGCTATGTGCTCAAGCAGAGCCTGGGCTTCTTCCACAGCGACTTCGCCGGGCGCATTTCCAGCCGCATCATGCAGACCGGTGTCTCTCTGCGCGATTCGGCGGTGCAGGCGGTGGACGCCATCTGGCACGTGCTGATCTTCGCCGTCACCTCGCTGATCCTGTTCGCCCAGGCCGACGTCTGGCTGATGGTCCCGCTGATCCTCTGGATCATCGGCTATGTCATCGCCCTCTGGTATTTCGTGCCCCAGACCAAGGAGCGTTCCGCCATCGCCTCCGAAGCCCGCTCGCAGCTCTCCGGGCGCATCGTCGACGGCTACACCAACATCTCCACCCTCAAGCTGTTCTCCCACTCGGCCCAGGAGGAGCAATACGCCCGCCAGGCCATGGAAGAGCAGACCGAAAAGGCCGAGAGCGCCGCTCGCCTGATCACCGCCATGGGCGTGACCATCGCCATCCTCAGCGGCTTCCTCATCGCCGGCACCACGGGCCTGGCCCTCTGGCTCTGGCATCAGGGCGTCATCTCCGTCGGGGCCATCGCCCTGGCTACCGGCCTGGTGATCCGCATCAACAGCATGTCCGGCTGGATCATGTGGGTGGTCAACGGCATCTTCGAGAACATCGGCATGGTGCAGGACGGCATGAGTACCATCGCCAAGCCGCGCCAGGTTGGCGACGCCCCGGACGCCAAGCCGTTGCAGGTGACCCGCGGCGCGGTGCTGTTCGAGGACATCGCCTTCCACTACGGCAAGGGCGCCGGCATCATCGAAGGCCTGACCCTCGATGTCGCTCCGGGCGAGAAGATCGGCCTGGTCGGCCCTTCGGGCGCCGGCAAGTCGACGCTGATCAACGTGCTCTTGCGCCTCTATGACCTGGAAGGCGGTCGCATCCTGGTCGACAGCCAGGATATCGCCCAGGTCACCCAGGAAAGCCTGAGGTGCCAGATCGGCGTGGTCACCCAGGACACCTCGCTGCTGCACCGCTCGATCCGCGAGAATCTGCTCTACGGTCGTCCCGAAGCCACTGATGAAGAGCTGCACGCCGCTCTGCGCAAGGCCAAGGCCGACGACTTCATCGCCCGCATCACCGACGCTCATGGCCGTACCGGGCTGGATGCCCAGGTCGGCGAACGCGGCGTCAAGCTCTCCGGCGGTCAGCGCCAGCGCATCGCCATCGCCCGCACCCTGCTCAAGGACGCGCCGATCCTGCTGCTGGACGAAGCCACCTCCGCCCTCGACTCCGAGGTGGAAGCGGCGATCCAGGAAAGCCTGGAAACCCTGATGGAAGGCAAGACGGTGATCGCCATCGCCCACCGGCTGTCGACCATCTCACGCATGGATCGCCTGGTAGTCATGGAGCGCGGCCAGATCGTCGAGATGGGTTCCCACGACGAGCTGATCGCCTATAACGGTCTTTATGCCCGCCTATGGCGCCACCAGACCGGCGGTTTCGTCGGTCACGGCGTGCCGGGCAGGCAGCGGGTGCGCAGCAGCTCCAGCTGACGCTCCTGGTCCAGCCCCGGGTAGAAGCCTTCGATCTTCTGCAGGCCGCCCAGCCAGCTGCGCTTCTCCACCACGCACTCGAACACCGGGCAGGCGGCCTGCCCGGTCTTGCCGCAGTCCTGGTAGTAGCCGAGACGCTGGCTCTTCTGCGCCGTACCCTGGAACGGACCCTGGCGCTCCTGCAGCACATAGAAGTCGATATCCGCGGCGCTGCGATGATTCTCCCACTGGAACGCCAGGGTGCTGGGATAGAAGAGCACCAGCAGGCCCGCCAGCAGCACCCAGAGGATGCCGGCCGTCACCGGCAGCGGCAGGCGCGAACGAAAGCGGCGGCCACCGCGGATGATCAGCGCCGTCACCACCGTGACCAGCGCCAGGGCGATGCACAGCGACGGCAGGCCGGTGATGACCTGCCCCGCCACGCCGATCTCTAGGCCGCTGGGCGACGGTACCGTCCGGTAGCCGATCTCCACGCGCTCCCAGCCCACCTGATTGCCGATCAGACCAACGAGACCGAAGGCCGCGGCCAGGCCAAGGAGCACCCAGAAGGTACGGGGATTGCTGTTACGCATAGGGATTCTCGTCCGGGCAAAGACCGGGAGACTGCCTAAGCCCGCCGGCAAAGGCAAATCGGAATTCCGCCGGTCCCGACGCCTGAGGCCGGGGGTTCGGCAAGCCGCTGTCGAGCTGATAGACTGCCGCCCCGCAGCCGCCACACACCGTGGCCCAACGCGAGTGGTTATCGTGGAAATTTTCAAAGAATTCGTTTTCGAAGCCGCACACTTCCTGCCCAACGTGCCGGCCGGGCACAAGTGCGGTCGTCTCCATGGGCATTCCTTCAAGGTAGGCCTGCACCTCGAGGGCGCTATCGATCCTCATACCGGCTGGGTGCGGGATTTCGCCGACATCAAGGCCGTCTTCAAACCTCTGTACGAGCGTCTCGACCATCATTATCTGAACGACATCCCGGGCCTCGAGAATCCCACCAGCGAAGTGCTCGCGCGCTGGATCTGGCAACAGCTCAAGCCTCTGCTACCCGAGCTCAGCCAGGTTCGCGTCCACGAGACCTGCACCTGCGGCTGCATCTACCGCGGCGACTAATTCGCCCCTCCCATTCAAGGCGGCGATGGCGGCAGTCATTTTTCTGCCATAATTCGCGCCTGCCAACTGTCGACGTATCCCCATGTTCGAACTTTTCAGCGGACTCCACGCCTGGGTCGCCATCAGCCTCGTCCTGGCCCTGGCCTTTGTGCTGGCCTTTGAATTCATCAACGGCTTTCACGACACCGCCAACGCCGTCGCCACGGTGATCTACACCAAGGCGATGCCGCCGCATCTCGCGGTGTTCTTCTCCGGCATCTTCAATTTCCTCGGTGTGCTGCTCGGCGGGGTCGGCGTCGCCTACGCCATCGTCCACCTGCTGCCGGTCGAACTGCTGATCAACGTCAACACCGGCCATGGTCTGGCCATGGTGTTTTCGCTGCTCGCCGCGGCCATCACCTGGAACCTGGGCACCTGGTACTTCGGCATCCCTGCCTCCAGCTCCCATACCCTGATCGGCTCCATCCTCGGTGTCGGCGTGACCAACGCCCTGCTGACCGGCCTGCCGGTGAGCGAAGGCGTGAACTGGCAGAAGGCGATCGACATCGGCCTGTCGCTGATCTTCTCGCCGCTGGCCGGCTTCGCCGTCGCCGGCCTGCTGCTGCTCGCCCTCAAGCGCTGGCGGCCGCTTTCGAAGATGCACAAGACCCCGGAACAGCGCCGCGAAGTGGATGCCAAGAAGCACCCGCCCTTCTGGAATCGCCTGATGCTGGTCCTCTCGGCCATGGGCATGAGCTTCGTGCACGGCTCCAACGACGGCCAGAAAGGCATCGGCCTGATCATGCTGGTGCTGATCGGCATCGTCCCGGCCAAGTTCGTGCTGGACCTGGACAGCACCACCTACCAGATCGAGCGCACCCGCGACGCGGCCATCCACCTGGGCCAGTTCTACGAGCGCCAGGGCGACAACCTCAAGGACTTCCTCGCCGAAGTGCCCGGCAATCGCGACCTGCCCCAGGAATTCCGCTGCGCCCCGCACATGACCGTGCCGACCCTGCAGGCACTGCTGGCCGATCTGGAAGGCATCACCGACTACCGCGCCATGAGCGACGACCATCGCCAGCAGGTACGCCGCTACCTGCTGTGCCTGGACGATACCGCCAAGAAGGTGAGCAAGCTGCCGGTGCTGACCGCGCGCGATCGCGACGACCTCAGCCGCCTGCGCAAGGACCTCACCAGCACCACCGAATACGCGCCCTTCTGGGTCATCATCGCGGTCGCCCTGGCGCTGGGCATCGGCACCATGGTCGGCTGGCGCCGCGTGGTGCTCACCGTGGGCGAGAAGATCGGACGCCAGGGCATGACCTATGCGCAGGGCGTCAGCGCCCAGGTGACGGCCGTGGCCGCCATCGGCATGGCCAACGTCTTCGCCCTGCCCGTCTCCACCACCCACGTGCTGTCCTCGGGCGTGGCCGGCACCATGGTCGCCAACCGCAGCGGCCTGCAGGGCAGCACGGTGCGCAACATCCTCATGGCCTGGGTCCTGACCCTGCCGGCCTCCATGGCCCTCTCCGCCGGCCTGTTCTGGCTGGCGCACCTGTTCCTGTGACCCGTACCGACCGGGCCCCGCGCGAGCGGCGTCCGGTCGGACCCCTCGTCGGGAAAGCCCGAACAGGATAGCTATTGACGAGTCTACTGAAATGTGTCCCAGCAGAGACACCTTTCCGAGACAGCCGTACGGTGTACGTCAATGACTCCTGCGACCTACATCCTTCTCCTGGTACTTGGCTGGCTGGCCCTGGCGCTGGCCATACTCTGGGCCATGCTGCGTCTGGCACGCCGCGCCAGACCCGTGGCGACGTCCGCACCCTGGGCGCTGCCCACGACCACGCCCACCTCCCCCGTGAGTCCAGGCAAGCACCTGGTCTGCTAGCGCAGACGTGACGAGGCCACCTCGACACCTGGGCAGTGCGCGGGGAAAAAGGAAGATTATTATTGTTTGGAAGGAAGGGATTCGAACGGACGCGAATCAGGTGAGCAGGGTATTTTCCTGAGCGCTGCGGCTCATCTGCTCGAGGATCTGGTCTTGCTGCTGCGGGGTGAGGGTGTCCCAGCAGTGATGCTTGATAAACAGCCCGGCGCCAAAGGCGACGTACAGCGACAGGGCGACGATGACGAGCGTTTCCAGCCCGACGATGGCCCAGGAACGACTCTTGGACGTATTGTCCTTGGTTTTCATAACGACCTCATCAAATTAAGAGGGGCAATAGTTTAGTCCCTTAAGCAACGGCCGTGCAGCGCCAGTCGTCGAATGGTCAAGCCGCTCGACCTGAATCCTCGGTGCGACCGTTCGCTTCTGCCGAATCCATCGTGCCGGCAACATTTCCCCACAGCCAAGCCGCGGCGGTGCGAATGCACGCCAGGCGCCGCGCTGGTATACTCCGCCGACTGACGGGTCGCTGCAGGCCCTGCCGGTTCCGCTGGCTGTATCGGCCGATCCCGCAATTTCCGCAGCGACGCTTTGTCGCATCGCACGTCCATCGCCGCCGCGCCTGTCGCGCGGCCCGATAACGCCTTCTTGGGGCGTCTATCGACTCAAGGGTCGATCCTCGCTCGCCCGGCTTCGCGCCACAGCTGTGATAAAGAGGAGTTAAAGCAAGACATGTCCACCACGTCGAAGATCATCTACACCCTGACCGACGAAGCGCCCGCCCTGGCGACCTATTCGCTGCTCCCCATCGTCGAGGCCATCACCGCCTCTTCCGGCGTCGCCCTCGAAACCCGTGACATCTCCCTTGCCGGCCGCATCATCGCCCTCTTCCCCGAGTACCTGAAGGAAGAGCAGCGCATCTCCGACCACCTCGCCGAACTCGGCGAACTGGCCACCACTCCCGAAGCCAACATCATCAAGCTGCCCAACATCAGCGCCTCGGTACCGCAGCTCAAGACCGCGATCAAGGAACTGCAGGGTCAGGGTTACGCCCTGCCGGACTATCCGGACGAGCCCAAGAACGACCAGGAAAAGGACGTCAAGGCGCGTTACGACAAGGTCAAGGGCAGTGCCGTGAACCCGGTCCTGCGCGAAGGCAACTCCGACCGCCGCGCGCCGCTGTCGGTCAAGAACTACGCCCGCAAGCACCCCCATCGCATGGGTTCCTGGAGCGCCGACTCCAAGTCCCACGTCGCCCACATGGACGCCCATGACTTCTATGGCAGCGAGCGCTCGGCCACCATCGAGAACGCCGGCAGCCTGAAGATCGAACTGATCGGCAAGGACGGCAACAGCAAGGTCCTGAAAGAGAAGACCGCGGTCAAGGCCGGCGAGATCGTCGATGCCTCGACCATGAGCCGCAAGGCCCTGCAGAGCTTCATCGCCGCCCAGATCGAAGACGCCAAGGCCAAGGGCGTGCTGTTCTCGGTGCACCTGAAGGCCACCATGATGAAGGTCTCCGACCCCATCATGTTCGGCATCATCGTCGGCGAGTTCTACAAGGACGTGCTGGCCAAGCACGAGGCCGCCCTGAAAGAAGCCGGCTTCGATCGCAACAACGGCATCGGCGACCTCTACGCCCGCCTGTCCAGCCTGCCGGAAGCCACCCAGGCTGCCATCAAGGCGGATTTCGATGCCCAGTACGCCCAGCGTCCGGCGCTGGCCATGGTCAACTCCGACAAGGGCATCACCAACCTGCACGTACCGAGCGATGTCATCGTCGACGCCTCCATGCCGGCCATGATTCGTGACTCCGGCAAGATGTGGAACACCGAGGGCAATCTGCAGGACACCAAGGCCATCATCCCCGACCGCTGCTATGCCGGCTTGTACCAGGTGGTGATCGAGGACTGCAAGCAGCACGGCGCCTTCAATCCCAGCACCATGGGCAGCGTGCCCAACGTCGGCCTGATGGCGCAGAAGGCCGAGGAATACGGTTCCCACGACAAGACCTTCCAGATCCCCACCGACGGCACCGTGCGCGTGACCGACGACCAGGGCAAGGTGGTCTTCGAGCATCCGGTCGAGGCCGGTGACATCTGGCGCATGTGTCAGACCAAGGACGCGCCGATCCAGGACTGGGTCAAGCTCGCCGTCAACCGTGCCCGCGCCAGCGGCACCCCGGCGATCTTCTGGCTGGACCAGAATCGCGCCCACGATGCTCAGGTCATCGCCAAGGTCGAGCGCTACCTCAAGGACCATGACACCAACGGCCTGGACATCCGCGTCCTGTCGCCCGAGGAAGCCACTCGCGTGTCCCTGGAGCGCATCCGCAAGGGCGAGGACACCATCTCGGTGACCGGCAACGTCCTGCGCGACTACCTGACCGACCTCTTCCCCATCATGGAACTGGGTACCAGCGCCAAGATGCTGTCCATCGTCCCGCTGATGAACGGCGGCGGCCTGTTCGAGACCGGTGCCGGCGGCTCCGCGCCCAAGCACGTCCAGCAGTTGGTGCAGGAAAACCACCTGCGCTGGGACTCCCTGGGCGAATTCCTGGCCCTGGCCGAATCCCTGAACCACCTGGGCGAAACCACCGGTAACGCCAAGGCCAAGATCCTCGCCAAGACCCTGGACCAGGCCAACGGCCAGTTCCTCGACAGCAACAAGTCGCCGTCGCGCAAGACGGGTGAACTGGATAACCGCGGCAGCCACTTCTACCTGGCGCTGTACTGGATCCAGGCCCTGGCCGAGCAGAGCGAAGACGCCGAGCTCAAGGCCCAGTTCGCGCCAGTGGCCAAGTCGCTGACCGCCGACGAAGCCAAGGTGGTCGCCGAGCTGAACGGCGTCCAGGGCCAGGCCGTGGACATCGGTGGCTACTACCACCCCGACCAGGCCAAGACCCGCCAGGCCATGCGTCCGAGCGCCACGCTCAACGCCGCCCTGGCCCAGCTCAAGGGCTGAACCTGAGGGCTGCGCCCGCAGCCTGACAGGTTGATTCAGCGAACCCCGGCCCTGGCCGGGGTTCGCTGCATTTGGGACCGGCAAAGCTTAAGGCGTATACTGCGCGATTACCGATAGCGGAGTCCGAGATGGATTGGCACGCCCACGTCACCGTGGCCACCGTGGTGGAAGACGCCGGTCGCTTCCTGCTGGTGGAAGAAGAGAAGCAGGGTCGCCTGGTGCTCAACCAGCCGGCCGGGCACCTTGAGCCGGGCGAGAGCCTGATCGAGGCGGCGCACCGCGAGACCCTGGAAGAAACCGCCTGGCAGGTGGAGATCCAGGGCGTGATCGGCATCGGCCTCTATGTGGCGCCAGCCAATGGCGCTACCTACTACCGCACGGCCTTCCATGCCCGCCCCCTGGCCCACGAGCCCGGGCGCGCCCTGGACGCCGACATCACCCGCGCGGTATGGCTGACGCTCGACGAGATCCGTGCCGAACAGGCACGACTGCGCAGCCCCCTGGTCCTGGACGCCATCGAGAAATACCTGGACGGCCACCGCTATCCCCTGTCGATGATCGTAGATATGAGAGGTTTTTGAAGTGAACGGCACCCGCGTCATCGTCGGCATGTCCGGCGGAGTGGATTCCTCGGTCTCGGCCCTCTTGCTCAAGGAGCAGGGCTATCAGGTCGAGGGCCTGTTCATGAAGAACTGGGACGAGGATGACGGCACCGAGTACTGCACTGCCAAGGAAGACCTGGCCGACGCCCAGGCGGTCTGCGACCGCATCGGCATCAAGCTGCACACGGCCAACTTCGCCGCCGAGTACTGGGACCACGTCTTCGAGCACTTCCTCGCCGAATACAAGGCCGGCCGGACGCCGAATCCGGACATCCTCTGCAACCGCGAGATCAAGTTCAAGGCCTTCCTCGACTACGCCCTGGCCCTGGGCGCCGAGCTGATCGCCACCGGCCATTACGTGCGTCGTCGCGATGTCGACGGCCAGACCCTGCTGCTCAAGGGCCTGGATGCCAACAAGGACCAGAGCTATTTCCTCCACGCCGTGGGCGGCGAGCAGCTGGCGCGCACCCTCTTCCCGGTGGGCGAACTGGAAAAGCCCGAGGTCCGCGCCATCGCCGAGCTGCATGGCCTGGCCACCGCGCGCAAGAAGGACTCCACCGGCATCTGCTTTATTGGCGAGCGCCGCTTCAGCGACTTCCTCAAGCAGTACCTGCCGGCCCAGCCGGGCGACATCGAGACCACCACCGGCGAGGTCATCGGCCGCCACCACGGCCTGATGTACCACACCATCGGCCAGCGCCAGGGCCTGGGCATCGGCGGCATGAAGGACGCCGGTGACGATCCCTGGTACGTGCTGAGCAAGGACCTGACCCGCAACGTGCTGATCGTCGGCCAGGGCAACGCTCACCCCTGGCTGTTCGCCGAGGCCCTGACCGTCGGCGAGATGTTCTGGGTCAACGACCTGGAGCTCGCCCAGCCGCGCCGCCTCACCGCCAAGGTGCGCTATCGCCAGCAGCACCAGCCCTGCCGGATCGAGCGCCAGGGCGCCGGCTACCGGGTGGTCTTCGACGAACCCCAGCGTGCCGTGACCCCCGGCCAGTCGGTGGTCTTCTACGACGGCGACGTCTGCCTGGGCGGCGGCGTGATCGAACACTACCAACCCGCCTGCGCCGAGGCGCCCGCCGCATGAATCGTACCCAGGAACAACTCATCGCCTTGGGCGGCGTCTTCCAGGCCTCCCTGTTGGTCGACCAGCTGGCGCGCACCGGCCAGGTCGCGGAAGAACCCCTGGCCTGCCTGCTTGGCAGCCTGCTGGTACGGGATCCGGGCAGTACGCTGGACGTCTATGGCGGCAGCGTCGCACCCCTGCGCGAAGGCCTGGGCGCCCTCTCCAGCACCCTGGAGCGCAATCCCAACAGCTTGCAGCGCGAGCCCCTGCGCTATGCCCTGGCGATGACCGCCCTGGAACGCAAGCTGGAGAAGCGCGGCGACCTGCTCGACCTCATCGGCCGGCGCCTCACCCAGATCCAGTCCCAGGTCGAACACTTCGGGGTGGCCCACGAAAACGTCATCGCCGCCTGCGGTGGCCTCTACGAGGACACCCTGAGCACCTTCAAGCAGCGCATCCAGGTGCACGGCGAAATGCGCTACCTGCAGCAGTCCGCCACCGCTTCGCGGGTGCGCGCCCTGCTGCTGGCCGGCATCCGTTCCGCCCGCCTGTGGCGCCAGCTGGGGGGGCATCGCTGGCAGTTGGTGCTCAATCGCCGCAAGCTGCTCGACAACCTCTATCCCCTGCGCAACAGCTGATCCCGGACTGGCCGGCGGCGGTACTACAGCCCCGGCCTTTGCGTGTAGAATTCCGCCCCTTTCTCCCTGCTACCAAGAGAATGCCCATGCAGCTCTCCTCGCTCACCGCCGTATCGCCCATCGACGGCCGTTACGCCGGCAAGACCGCCGCCCTGCGCCCCATCTTCAGCGAATTCGGCCTGATCCGTTTCCGCGCCCAGGTCGAGGTCCGCTGGTTGCAGCGCCTGGCCGCCCACGCCGGCATCCCCGAGGTCGCCCCCTTCTCCGCCGAGGCCAATGCCCTGCTGGACAAGCTGGCCACCGACTTCAGCGTCGAGCAGGCGCAGCGGGTCAAGGACATCGAGCGCACCACCAACCACGACGTCAAGGCCATCGAGTACCTGCTCAAGGAAGAGGTCGCCGACCTGCCGGAACTGGCTGCGGTGAGCGAATTCATCCACTTCGCCTGCACCTCCGAGGACATCAACAACCTGTCCCATGCGCTGATGCTGCGCGAAGGTCGTGACCAGGTGCTACTGCCGCTGATGCGCCAGATCTCCGGCGAGATCCGTGCGCTGGCCCATCGCTTCGCCGACGTGCCCATGCTCTCGCGCACCCATGGCCAGCCCGCCTCCCCCACCAGCCTGGGCAAGGAACTGGCCAACGTGGTCTATCGCCTGGAGCGCCAGATCGAGCAGATCGCCGCCGTCCGCCCGCTGGGCAAGATCAACGGCGCCGTGGGCAACTACAACGCCCACCTGTCCGCCTACCCGGACGTCGACTGGGAAGCCAATGCACGCACCTTCATCGAAGGCGACCTCGGCCTGACCCTGAACCCCTACACCACCCAGATCGAGCCGCACGACTACATCGCCGAGCTGTTCGACGCCATCGCCCGTTTCAACACCATCCTGATCGACTTCGACCGGGACATCTGGGGCTACATCTCCCTCGGCTACTTCAAGCAGAAGACCGTGGCCGGCGAGATCGGCTCCTCGACCATGCCGCACAAGGTCAATCCCATCGACTTCGAGAACTCCGAAGGCAACCTGGGTATCGCCAACGCCATCCTCCAGCACCTGGCCAGCAAGCTGCCGATCTCCCGCTGGCAGCGCGACCTGACCGACTCCACCGTGCTGCGCAACCTGGGCACCGGTCTGGCCCACGGCGTGATCGCCTACGAAGCCACCCTCAAGGGCATCAGCAAGCTGGAACTCAACGCCGCCCGCATCGCCGAAGACCTGGACGCCTGCTGGGAAGTCCTGGCCGAGCCGGTGCAGACCGTGATGCGCCGCTATGGCGTGGCCAATCCCTACGAGAAGCTCAAGGAGCTGACCCGTGGCAAGGGCATCAGCGCCAGCGCCCTGCAGGATTTCATCGACGGCCTGGAGATCCCCGAGGCCGCCAAGACCGAACTGCGCCAGCTGACCCCGGCCGGCTATATCGGCAACGCTGCCGAACAGGCCCGTCGGGTCTGAAGATCATCCTTTTTCTACGCCCGGCCTCGCCGGGCGTTTTTCATTGCGCGAGGTGTGCATGAACCCGGATCAACCCCTGCAACTGCTCGGCGGCCTGACCGCCCGTGAATTCCTCCGCGACTACTGGCAGCAGAAACCCCTGCTGATCCGCCAGGCCCTCCCGGATTTTCAGAATCCCCTGGAGCCCGACGAACTGGCCGGCCTGTCGCTGGAAGAAGAAATCGAATCCCGCCTGATCATCGGCCAGGACCAGACCTGGGAGCTGCGCCGCGGCCCGCTGCCGGAAGACACCTTCGCCGGCCTGCCCGAGCGGGACTGGACCCTGCTGGTGCAATCGGTCGACCAGTTCGTGCCCGAGGTGGCCGAGGTGCTGGAATCCTTCCGCTTCCTGCCCAACTGGCGCGTCGACGACATCATGGTCAGCTATGCCGCCCCCGGTGGCGGTGTCGGCCCCCACTACGATCACTACGACGTCTTCCTGCTGCAGGGCCATGGCCGCCGTCGCTGGCGCATCGGCCAGCAATGCACCGCCGACAGCCCGCTGATCGACGGCCTGGAGCTGAAGATCCTCGCCGATTTCCAGCAGACCGACGAATGGGTCCTGGAGCCGGGTGACATGCTCTACCTGCCGCCGGGCCTGGCCCACGACGGCATCGCCGAAGACGAATGCATGACCTACTCCATCGGCTTCCGCGCGCCCAGTGCCGGCGAAGTGCTCACCCACTTCACCGACTTCCTCGCCCAGTTCATCCCCGAGGACGAGCGCTACAGCGACGCCGGTTGCGCGCCGGCCAGCGAGCATCCGGCGGAGATCCCGCCCGACGCCATCAAGCGCCTGCGCGGTCTGATGCAGAGCCACCTGAGCGATGATCGCCTGCTGCTGGCCTGGTTCGGCCAGCACATGACCGAGCCGCGCTATCCGGAGCGGGTCGCCGGGGAAAACCTCAGCGCCAAGCAGCTGCGCAAGGAACTCGACGAAGGCGCGTTGCTGATGCGCAACCCTAGTGGCCGCATCGCCTGGAGTCGTCTGGAAGACGAGGTGATGGTCTTTGCCAGCGGCCAGAGCCGTCTGCTGCCCATGCGCCTGCAACCGCTGCTCGACCTGCTATGCTCGGCGGAGGTCCTGCACGAGGCCAATCTCGCGCCCTGGCTGCAGGACGACGATGCCATGCGCCTGATCCGCGAACTGCTCCAGCAGGGCAGCCTGATCTTCGCCGGAGAAGACGACGACGAGTGAGAGGGAGCCGCCGTGGACGAGTCCTTTGCCGATCTGACCATGGGCGCCCTGCCCGAACCCCAGCTCGGCCAGGACCTCGCCCTGCGCCTCGAAGGCCTGGACGCCCTGCGTGAGCACAGCGCCCGCCTCATCGCTCAAGCCAGTCGCCAGCTGTGCCTCCAGACGCCCGATCTGGAAGCGCCCCTCTACGACAACCTCGACGTCGAGGCGGCGATCAAGCGCTTGCTGCTGGGCCATCCGCGGCATCAGGTGCGCATCCTGATCAACGACAGCGCCAACGCCGTACGCCAGGGGCATAGACTCATCGCCCTGGCGCAGCGCCTGACCAGCAATCTGCTGATCCGGCGACCACCGGCCGATCAGCAACCGGAAGGCAGCTGCCTGATCGTCGACGACCAGGCCCTGCTGCGCCGCACGGGCAGCGCTCCAACCGGCTTCGTCCGCTATGGCGACCGCGCCGCCGTCAAGGTCCAGCAGCAGCTCTTCGATCGCCTTTGGGCGATCAGCCAGCCGGATCAGGAATTGCGGAGGATGGTGCTGTGAAAGGTCTGCTGGCGCTCTTGCTGCTGTTGACGGCCACCGCCTGGGCCACGCCTCGTACCGAGGTCATTCCCCTGCAGTACCGCACCGCCGACGATCTCCTGCCCACCCTGCAAGCCGTCCTCGGCAATGAAGCCAAGGTCAACGTCTACGGCAATCAGCTGATCGTCAACGCCGAGTCGGCCAAGCTCGCCGAGATCAAGAATCTGCTGGCCCAGCTGGATACCCAGCCACGGCGCCTGCTTATCACCCTGGCCACCCGCGCCGGCAGTTCGGGTGCCGGTCAGGGTTATTCGGTAAACGGTAATGTGCGTTCGCCCCAGGTACGCATCATCGAGGACAGCACCGACCAGAAAGAGGATGGCGCCCAGCGCGTCCAGGTCACCGAGGGCTACCCCGCCTTCATCCGCTTCGGTGCAGACGTGCCGGTGACCTCCTACCAGACCTCGCCCTATGGCCAGAGCTACGCCCAGACCGATTACCGCCGCCTCGAACGGGGCTTTCAGGTCACCGCCCGCCTGAGCGGCAACCTGGTGCATCTGGACATCAACAGCGTCGATGATCGCGCCGCGGCCATGCGTCCGGGCACAGTGCAGACCCAGAGCGCCGCTAACCGTATCAGCGGCCCCCTGGGCCAGTGGTTGGACCTCGGCGGCTTCCGCCAGCAGGTCGAGGGCGACCAGAGCGGCCTTACCCGCCACTACTCGACCGAGGGCCGTGACGACCGTCAGTTGAGCATTCGCGCCGATCTCGTCGACTAGCAAATCGGCGAACGGTAGAACTCCTGCAGCCGCCAGCAATCTAGGACACAAGGATACAGCGAATTAATTGAGAATAATTCTTATATTCATTCTCAAATAAACTTGAAGTTCTGTTTAGTTTGATTCAAAGCAGTCCAATAGAATCTTTTTGGACCATTAAATTTACAGAATGAATCGATAGAGCATAAAATCTGTCTGTCTTGCGACACCGTGTCGCACTGATAGCGCCTGATACCCAATAATTAAGGATTCAAAGCATGTCTGAGTCGATCAGCCTACTCACCCACAACTGGAGCTTCGCGGTATTTCTCCTGGGCGTGGTTGGTCTGATCGCCTTCATGCTCGGAGTCTCGAGCCTGCTCGGCAGCAAAGCCGTGGGCCGTAGCAAGAACGATCCCTTCGAGTCCGGCATCGTCCCCACCGGGGGTGCCCGTCTCCGTCTCTCTGCCAAGTTCTACCTGGTCGCGATGCTCTTCGTGATCTTCGACGTCGAAGCCCTCTTTCTCTTCGCCTGGTCGGTGTCCATCCGTGAATCGGGATGGGCCGGCTTCGTGGAAGCCTCCATTTTCATAGCAATTCTGTTGGCGGGTCTTGTCTACCTGTGGCGAATCGGAGCGCTCGATTGGGCGCCTGCGAGCCGTCGCGAGCGGCAGGCGAAGTCGAAACAATGAGGCTTTGGCAATGCAATACAATCTCACCCGGATCGATCCCGATGCGGCAGTAGACCGCTATCCGGCCGGCCAACGGGAAACCGTTGCCGACCCTATGGAAAGTCAGGTCGACCGCAGCATCTTCATGGGCAAACTTGAGGATGTCCTACGGGGCGCGGTCAATTGGGGGCGCAAGAATTCCCTCTGGCCCTACAACTTCGGCCTGTCCTGCTGCTACGTGGAAATGACCACCGCCTTCACGGCGCCCCACGACATCGCCCGCTTCGGCGCCGAAGTCATCCGGGCATCGCCGCGTCAAGCCGACTTCATGGTCATCGCCGGCACGCCCTTCATGAAGATGGCCCCGGTCATCCAGCGCCTGTACGAGCAGATGCTGGAACCCAAGTGGGTGATCTCCATGGGCGCCTGCGCCAACTCCGGCGGTATGTACGACATCTACTCGGTCGTTCAGGGCGTGGACAAGTTCCTGCCCGTCGACGTCTATGTGCCCGGCTGCCCGCCTCGCCCCGAAGCCTTCCTCCAGGGCCTGATGCTCCTGCAGGACTCCATCGGTGAAGAGCGCCGCCCCCTTTCCTGGGTGGTGGGCGACCAGGGTATCTATCGCGCCGAGATGCCTTCGCAGCGCGAGCAGAACCGCGAGCGCCGCATCCAGGTCACCAACCTGCGCAGCCCAGACGAAGTGTAAGTCCCCTTCGGGACCTGCACGCTGACGACGATCGATTAGCGACGGAACATCATGACCGCAGACACCGCTCTGTCCGCCTCTGCGCTCGCCCCTGCCGGCGATGCGTCGGTGGTTGGCGAACTCCAGGGCCAATTCGGCGCCGACGCCCTGACCCTGCAAGACACCCGTACCGGCATGCCGGTGATCTGGGTGGCGCGCGAAAGAATCATCGAAGTACTGCGCTTCCTGCGCAACCTGCCCCGCCCCTACGTCATGCTCTATGACCTGCATGGCGTGGACGAGCGCCTGCGGACTCACCGCCGCGGCCTGCCCAACGCGGACTTCACCGTCTTCTACCACCTGCTGTCCATCGACCGAAACAGCGATGTGATGCTCAAGGTGGCCCTGTCCGCCAATGACCTGCGCCTGCCCACCGCCACCGGCATCTACCCCAATGCCAACTGGTACGAGCGGGAAGTGCTGGACATGTACGGCATCCATTTCGACGGCCACCCGCTGCCCAAGCGCATGCTGATGGCCGACAACTGGCAAGGGCATCCGCTGCGCAAGGACTATCCGGCGCGGGCCACCGAATTCGATCCCTATGCGCTGAACGCCGCCAAGCAGGATCTCGAGCAGGAGACCCTGAGATTCAAGCCCGAAGAATGGGGCATGAAGGAACATGCGGAGAATTCCGACTACATGTTCCTCAACCTCGGTCCGAACCACCCATCCGCCCACGGTGCCTTCCGCATCATCCTGCAGCTGGACGGCGAAGAGATCGTCGACTGCGTGCCGGAGATCGGCTACCACCACCGGGGCGCCGAGAAGATGGCCGAGCGCCAGTCCTGGCACAGCTATATCCCCTACACCGACCGGATCGATTATCTGGGCGGGGTGATGAACAACCTGCCTTACGTCCTTTCGGTGGAAAAGCTCGCCGGCATCAAGGTGCCGTCGCGGGTCGACTTCATCCGCGTGATGATGGCCGAGTTCTTCCGCATCAACAGCCACCTGCTGTATCTGGGCACCTATATCCAGGACGTCGGTGCCATGACCCCGGTGTTCTTTACCTTCACCGACCGTCAGCGTGCCTACAAGGTCATCGAGGCCATCACCGGCTTCCGCATGCACCCGGCCTGGTTCCGTATCGGTGGCGTCGCCCACGACCTGCCGCGTGGCTGGGACAAGCTGGTCCGCGAATTCCTCGACTGGATGCCCAAGCGCCTGGACGAGTACGAAAAGGCCGCGATGAAGAACAGCATCCTCATCGGCCGGACCAAGAACGTCGCCGTCTACAACACCAAGGAAGCCCTGGAGTGGGGTGTCACCGGTCCCAACCTGCGCGCCACCGGTCTCGATTTCGACCTGCGCAAGGCCCGCCCCTACTCCGGCTACGAGAACTTCGAATTCGAAGTGCCCATCGCCCACAACGGCGACTGCTACGACCGCGGCATGCTGCGCGTCGAGGAGATGCGCCAGAGCCTGCGCATCATCGAGCAGTGCCTGCAGCACATGCCCGAAGGCCCGTACAAGGCGGATCACCCGCTGACCACGCCGCCGCCCAAGGAACGTACCCTGCAGCACATCGAGACCCTGATCACCCACTTCCTGCAAGTGTCCTGGGGTCCGGTGATGCCGGCCGGCGAAGCCTTCCAGATGATCGAGGCGACCAAGGGCGCCAACAGCTATTACCTGACGAGCGATGGCAGCACCATGAGCTACCGCACCCGCATCCGGACGCCGAGCTTCCCGCACCTGCAGCAGATCCCGGCCGTCATCCGCGGCAGCATGGTGTCCGACCTGATTGCCTACCTGGGCAGTATCGACTTCGTCATGGCCGACGTGGACCGCTGAGCATGAGCACCGAAACCCTGATCCAAACCGACCGTTTCGTCCTGAGCGACACTGAGCGCTCGGCCATCGAGCACGAGATGCATCACTACGAGGACCCGCGCGCGGCGTCCATCGAAGCCCTGAAGATCGTCCAGAAGGAACGTGGCTGGGTGCCGGATGGCGCCATCTATGCCATCGGCGAAGTACTGGGCATTCCCGCCAGCGACGTCGAGGGCGTGGCGACCTTCTATAGCCAGATCTTCCGCGTGCCGGTCGGCCGCCACATCATCCGCGTGTGCGACAGCATGACCTGCTACATCGGCGGCCACGAATCCGTGGTCGGCGAGATCCAGCGCCAGCTGGGCATCGGCCTGGGCCAGACCACCACCGACAGCCGCTTCACCCTGCTGCCGGTCTGCTGCCTGGGCAATTGCGACAAGGCCCCGGCGCTGATGATCGACGACGACACCCATGGCGATGTCCAACCTGCGGGCGTGGCCAAACTGCTGGAGGGATACGCATGAGACTGACCTCCTTCGGGCCTGCCAACAGCATCGCCCGTACCCCCGAGACCCATCCCCTGACCTGGCGCCTGCGTGAAGACGGCGCCCCGGTCTGGTTGGAGGAATACCAGGCGAAGGACGGCTACGCCGCGGCGCGCAAGGCGCTGACCGCGCTGGCACCCGACGCCATCGTCCAGGAAGTCAAGGACTCCGGCCTCAAGGGCCGTGGCGGTGCGGGCTTCCCCACCGGCGTGAAGTGGGGCCTGATGCCCAAGGACGAATCCCTCGATATCCGCTACCTGCTGTGCAACGCGGACGAGATGGAGCCCAACACCTGGAAGGACCGCCTGCTCCTGGAGCAGCTGCCCCACCTGCTGGTGGAAGGCATGCTGATCAGCGCCCGGGCGCTCAAGGCCTACCGTGGCTATATCTTCCTGCGTGGCGAATACGTCGATGCCGCCGCCAACCTGCGGCGCGCCGTGGAAGAAGCCAAGGCCGCCGGCCTGCTGGGCAAGAACATCCTGGGCAGCGGCTTCGACTTCGAGCTGTTCGTCCACACCGGCGCCGGTCGCTACATCTGTGGCGAAGAGACCGCGCTGATCAACTCCCTGGAAGGCCGCCGTGCCAACCCGCGCTCCAAGCCGCCCTTCCCCGCCGCCGTCGGCGTCTGGGGCAAGCCCACCTGCGTCAACAACGTCGAGACCCTGTGCAACGTGCCGGGCATCGTCGCGGGTGGCGTGGACTGGTACAAGAGCCTGGCCCGCGAAGGCAGCGAAGACATGGGCACCAAGCTCATGGGCTTCTCCGGCAAGGTGAAGAATCCCGGCGTCTGGGAACTGCCCTTCGGCATCACCGCCCAGGAGCTGTTCGAAGACTATGCCGGCGGCATGCGCGACGGCTTCACGCTGAAATGCTGGCAGCCCGGTGGCGCCGGTACCGGCTTCCTGCTGCCCGAGCACCTCTCGGCGCAGATGTATGCCGGCGGCATCGGCAAGGTCGGCACCCGCATGGGCACCGGCCTGGCCCTGGCCGTGGACGACAGCGTCAACATGGTCTCGCTGCTGCGCAACATGGAAGAGTTCTTCGCCCGGGAATCCTGCGGCTGGTGCACCCCTTGTCGCGACGGCCTGCCCTGGAGCGTCAAGCTCCTGCGCAGCCTGGAGAAGGGCGAAGGCCAGCAGGGCGATCTCGATACCCTGCTGCAGTTGGTCAACTTCCTCGGCCCGGGCAAGACCTTCTGTGCCCATGCACCGGGCGCCGTCGAGCCCCTGGGTAGTGCCATCAAGTATTTCCGCGAAGAGTTCGAGGCCGGTGTGCGCAAGGCGCCCAGCGAACCTCGTCCGACTGCTTCCGCGACCGTGACCTGAGGTTTGGCCCCCTCGGGGGCCGAACCTATCGCTTTCTGGCCAGGCCCGACCTGGCCGGCGCTGCCACTGGCGACCGCCAGGGCGGCGCGAACGTTTTCCCATTAGCCAGACCCGCCTTGCGCGGGTGAGAAGAAAACCCTATGGCCACTATCCATGTAGACGGCAAGACGTACGAGGTCGACGGGGCGGACAACCTCCTCGAAGCCTGCCTGTCCCTGGGGCTCGACATCCCCTATTTCTGCTGGCACCCGGCACTGGGCAGCGTCGGCGCCTGCCGCCAGTGCGCGGTGAAGCAGTTCGCCGACGAGAATGACACCCGCGGGCGCCTGGTCATGTCCTGCATGACCCCGTCCAGCGACAAGACCTACATCTCCATCGAAGACGCCGAAGCCAAGGAATTCCGCAGCTCGGTCATCGAATGGCTGATGACCAACCATCCCCACGACTGTCCGGTCTGCGAAGAAGGCGGCCACTGCCACCTGCAGGACATGACGGTGATGACCGGCCACAACAAGCGCCGTTATCGCTTCACCAAGCGTACCCATCAGAACCAGGACCTCGGCCCGTTCGTCGCTCACGAGATGAACCGCTGCATCGCCTGCTATCGCTGCGTGCGCTACTACAAGGACTACGCCGGCGGTACCGACCTGGGCGTCTACGGTGCCCACGACAACGTCTATTTCGGCCGCGTCGAGGACGGTACCCTGGAGAGCGAATTCTCCGGCAACCTGACCGAGGTCTGCCCCACCGGGGTGTTCACCGACAAGACCCACTCCGAGCGCTACAACCGCAAGTGGGACATGCAGTTCGCCCCGAGCATCTGCCATGGCTGCTCCTCGGGCTGCAACATCAGCCCCGGCGAGCGCTATGGCGAACTGCGCCGCATCGAGAACCGCTTCAACGGCTCGGTCAACCAGTACTTCCTCTGCGACCGTGGCCGCTTCGGCTATGGCTATGTCAATCGCAAGGATCGTCCGCGCCAGGCCCTGCTGAAGGACGGCAGCCTGGAGACCGGCATCGACGCCGCCCTGGATCGAGCCGCCCTGCTGCTGCGCGGCAAGAAGGTGATCGGCATCGGTTCGCCGCGTGCCAGCCTGGAAAGCAACCACGCCCTGCGCGAGCTGGTCGGCGCCGAGAACTTCTCCAGCGGCATGAGCGCCCGCGACCTGGCCAACGTGCGCCTGGTGCTGCAGGTGCTCAAGGACAGCCCCCTGCCCGTCCCCACCCTGCGCGCCATGGAGAAGCACGATGCCGTCTTCGTCCTCGGCGAGGACCTGACCCAGACCGCGGCCCGCCTGGCGCTATCCCTGCGGCAGTCGGTCAAGGGCAAGCCCGAGGCCATGGCCGCGGCGCAGAAGATCCAGCCCTGGCTGAACGCCGCCGTGCAGAACATCGGTCAGAGCGAGCGCAATCCGCTGTTCATCGCCAGCGTCGCCGCCACCCGCCTGGACGACGTCGCCGACGCCCGCCTGCATGGTTCGCCGCTGGAACTGGCCCGCTTCGGCCATGCCGTGGCCCATGCCATCGACGCCAGCGCCCCGGCCGTCGACGGCCTGAGCAACGAAGTCGCCGAGCAGGCCCGCCTGCTGGCCGAAACCCTGCTGGCGGCCGAACGCCCGCTGGTGGTATCCGGTACCTCCCTGGGTGAACCGGCGCTGATCGAAGCCGCCGCCAACCTGGCCAAGGCGCTGGCCGCCAAGAGCAAGGCCGGCTCCCTGAGCCTGGTGGTGCCCGAAGCCAACAGCCTGGGCCTGGCGCTCTACGGCGGCGAGTCCGTCGAAGACGCCTTCGCCGCCCTGGAAAACGGCCAGGCCGACGCCCTGGTGGTGCTGGAGAACGACCTCTATCGCCGCGCCCCTGCCCAGCAGGTGGATCGGGCCCTGGCCCGCGCCCAGGTGCTGGTGGTGCTGGATCATCAGCGTACCGCCACCGCCCAGCGCGCCGACCTGGTGCTGCCGGCGGCCAGCTTCGCCGAAGGTGACGGTACCCTGGTCAGCCAGGAAGGTCGCGCCCAGCGCTTCTTCCAGGTCTATGAGCCGAGCTACTACGATCCCTCCAGCCTGATCCGCGAGGGCTGGCGCTGGCTGCACGCCCTGCGCAACACCCTGGACAACCGTCCGGTGGACTGGACCCAGCTGGACCACGTCACCGACGCCGTGGCCACCGCCGCGCCGCAGCTGGACGGTATCCGCGATGCCGCGCCCAACGCCAGCTTCCGGGTGAAGGGTCTCAAGCTCGCCCGCGAACCGCATCGCTACAGCGGCCGCACCTCCATGCGCGCCAACCTCAGCGTGCACGAGCCGCGTGCGCCCCAGGATGCCGACACCGCTTTCGCCTTCTCCATGGAAGGCTATGCCGGCAGCGTCGAACCGCGTCAGCAGATTCCCTTCGCCTGGTCCCCGGGCTGGAACTCGCCCCAGGCCTGGAACAAGTTCCAGGACGAGGTCGGTGGTCACCTGCGCGCCGGCGATCCGGGCGTGCGTCTGATCGAGTCCCAGGGCGATCGCCTGAGCTGGTTCGCCGTGCCGACCGCTGCCGTACGCAGTGCCGAGTCCGGCTTCCAGGCCGTGCCGCTGTACCACCTGTTCGGTAGCGAAGAGACCTCTTCGCGTGCCGAACCGGTACGCGAGCGCATCCCGGCCGCCTATGTGGCGCTGGCCAAGGCCGATGCCGACCGCCTGGGCGTCAACGAAGGCGCCCTGCTGCGCCTGCAGGTCGCCGGTCAGGAATTGCGCCTGCCGCTGCAGATCAAGCCCGAGCTGTCGGCGGGTCTGGTCGGTCTGCCCGCCGGCTTCGAAGGGATTCCGGTGGACTTCGCCGGCCTGACCGTGGAAGGACTGCAGGAGGCCGCGGCATGACCTGGCTCACCCCCACCCTCATCGCCGTGGTGATCGGCATCCTCAAGGCCATCGTCATCCTCCTGGCGGTGGTCATCTGCGGGGCGCTGCTGAGCTTCGTCGAACGGCGTCTGCTGGGCCTCTGGCAGGACCGCCACGGTCCCAACCGGGTCGGTCCCTTCGGCGCCTTCCAGCTGGGCGCCGACATGCTGAAGATGTTCTTCAAGGAGGACTGGACGCCCCCGTTCGCCGACAAGATGATCTTCGCCCTGGCGCCGGTGATCGCCATGGGCTCGCTGCTGGTGGCCTTCTCGGTCATCCCGATCACCCCCACCTGGGGCGTGGCGGACCTGAACGTCGGTCTGCTGTTCTTCTTCGCCATGGCCGGCGTCAACGTCTATGCGGTGCTCTTCGCCGGCTGGGCGAGCAACAACAAGTTCTCGCTGCTGGGCGCCATGCGCGCCTCGGCCCAGACCCTCTCCTACGAGGTGTTCATGGGTCTGTCGGTGATGGGCATCGTCGCGGTCACCGGCTCCTTCAACATGAGGGATATCGTCGAGGCGCAGCACCAGGGCTGGTGGTTCATCATTCCCCAGTTCTTCGGCTTCTGCACCTTCTTCATCGCCGGCATCGCCGTTACCCACCGTCACCCCTTCGATCAGCCGGAAGCCGAGCAGGAGCTCGCCGACGGTTACCACATCGAATACGCGGGCATGAAGTGGGGCATGTTCTTCGTCGGCGAGTACATCGGCATCGTGCTGATCTCGGCGCTGCTGGTGACCCTGTTCTTCGGCGGCTGGCACGGTCCCTTCCTGGACACCCTGCCCTGGCTGTCGTTTTTCTGGTTCGCCCTGAAGACCGCCTTCTTCATCATGATCTTCATCCTGCTGCGCGCGTCCATTCCGCGTCCACGCTACGACCAGGTAATGGCCTTCAGCTGGAAGTTCTGCCTGCCCCTGACCCTGATCAACCTGCTGGTGACCGGCGCGGTGGTGCTCTATAGCGCCTCGCCGGCCATCGGCCAGTGAGGTATTCGTCATGATCAAGGAAATTTTGCACGTCCTGCATGGCACCTACACCCAGTTGCGCAGCATCGTGATGGTCTTCGGCCACGCCTTCCGCAAGCGCGACACCCTGCAATATCCCGAGGAACCCGTGTACCTGCCGCCGCGCTACCGGGGCCGCATCGTGCTCACCCGTGACCCCGACGGCCAGGAGCGCTGCGTGGCGTGCAACCTGTGCGCCGTGGCCTGCCCGGTCGGCTGCATCTCGCTGCAGAAGACCGAGGCCGAAGACGGTCGCTGGTACCCGGAGTTCTTCCGCATCAACTTCTCGCGCTGCATCTTCTGCGGCATGTGCGAGGAGGCCTGCCCCACCACCGCCATCCAGCTGACCCCGGATTTCGAGATGTCCGAATTCAAGCGCCAGGAGCTGGTGTACGAGAAGCAGGACCTGCTGATCTCGGGTCCGGGCAAGTATCCGGAATACAACTTCTACCGCGTGGCCGGCATGGCTATCGCGGGCAAGCCCAAGGGTGCCGCGCAGAGCGAGGCAGAGCCGATCAACGTGAAGAGCCTGCTGCCCTAAGGAGCTGTCGTGGAATTCGCCTTCTATTTCTCCGCCGGGGTGGCCGTCCTGGCCACCTTCCGGGTGATCACCAACACCAACCCGGTGCATGCGCTGCTGTACCTGATCATCTCGCTGCTGGCCGTATCCATGGTGCTCTTCGCCCTGGGCGCGCCCTTCGCCGGCGCCCTGGAGATCATCGTCTACGCCGGCGCCATCATGGTGCTGTTCGTCTTCGTGGTGATGATGCTCAACCTCGGGCCGGTCGTCGCCGAGCAGGAACGCAAATGGCTGACCCCCAAGATCTGGATAGCTCCGTCGATCCTCGCCGGTGCGCTGCTGGTGGAACTGCTGGTGGTGCTCGCGCGCACCCCGGGCGGCGCTGCCATCGGTCATACCTCGGTGGAAGCCAAAGCGGTGGGCATCAGCCTGTTCGGACCCTATCTGCTGGCGGTCGAACTGGCCTCCATGCTGCTGCTGGGTGCCCTGGTCGCGGCCTATCACCTGGGTCGCAGCGACGTCAAAGACGGGATCGGCGAGTGAGTCGCCAAGGACTGGAGAACAGCCAATGAACGCCATACCTCTGGAACACGGCCTGGCCCTCGCCGGCGCCCTGTTCGCCCTTGGCCTGGTGGGCCTGATGGTCCGCCGCAACATCCTCTTCGTGCTCATGAGTCTGGAAATCATGATGAACGCCGCCGCCCTGGCCTTCGTGGTCGCGGGTAGCCGTTGGGGCGCCCCCGACGGCCAGGTGATGTTCATCCTGGTGCTGAGCCTGGCCGCCGCCGAGGCCAGTATCGGCCTGGCGATCCTGCTGCAGCTCTATCGCCGCTTCCACACCCTCGACGTCGATGCCGCCAGCGAGATGCACGGATGAACCTGCTACCCCTTACCTTCGCCTTTCCCCTGGTCGGCTATTTCCTGCTGGCCTTCTCCCGCGGTCGGCTGTCGGAGAATCTCTCCGCGCTGATCGGCGTGGGTTCGGTGGGCCTGGCGGCGCTGGTCGCCGCCTGGGTCGGCTGGAACTTCCACGTCGCACCGCCCGCCGACGGTCACCTGACCCTCGTCCTCTGGCAGTGGATGAACGTGGAGGGCTTCGCGCCCAACATGGCTCTCTATCTGGATGGCCTGTCGCTGACCATGCTCGGCGTGGTCACCGGCGTCGGCTTCCTGATCCACCTGTTCGCGTCCTGGTACATGCGCGGTGAAGAGGGCTATTCGCGCTTCTTCGCCTACACCAACCTGTTCATCTTCAGCATGTTGCTGCTGGTTCTCGGCGACAACCTGCTGCTGCTGTACTTCGGTTGGGAAGGCGTGGGCCTGTGCAGCTACCTGCTGATCGGCTTCTACTACAGCGAGCGCGCCAACGGCAACGCGGCGCTGAAGGCGTTCATCGTGACCCGCGTCGGCGACGTCTTCATGGCCTTCGGTCTGTTCATTCTGTTCATGACCCTGGGCACGCTGGACATCCAGGAGCTGCTGCAGAAGGCGCCGGACGTCTTCGCCAGTGGTGATCCGCTGATCGTGCTGGCCACCCTGGCGCTGCTCGGCGGTGCCGTCGGCAAGTCGGCCCAGCTGCCGCTGCAGACCTGGCTGGCGGACGCCATGGCCGGCCCCACCCCGGTCTCCGCCCTGATCCACGCGGCGACCATGGTGACCGCGGGCGTCTACCTGATCGCCCGGACCCACGGCCTGTTCCTGCTGGCGCCGGAAATCCTCCACCTGGTCGGCATCATCGGTGCCGTGACCCTGGTGCTGGCCGGCTTCGCCGCCCTGGTGCAGACCGACATCAAGCGCATCCTGGCCTATTCGACCATGAGCCAGATCGGCTACATGTTCCTGGCCCTGGGTGTCGGCGCCTGGCAGCCGGCGATCTTCCACCTGATGATCCACGCCTTCTTCAAGGCGCTGCTGTTCCTCGCCTCGGGCTCGGTGATCCTGGCCTGCCACCACGAGCAGAACATCTTCAAGATGGGCGGCCTGTGGAAGAAGATCCCCCTGGCCTACGCCAGCTTCGTGGTGGGTGGTTCGGCCCTGGCGGCTCTGCCGCTGGTGACCGCCGGCTTCTATTCCAAGGACGAGATCCTCTGGGAAGCCATGGCCAGCGGTCATACCTACCTGCTCTACGCAGGCCTGGCGGGTGCCTTCCTGACCTCGATCTACACCTTCCGCCTGATCTTCATCACCTTCCATGGCGAGGCGCACACCGAGGCCCATGCCGGCCACGGCATCGCCCACAACCTGCCGCTGGCGGTACTACTGGTGCTCTCGACCTTTGTCGGCGCGATGATCGTGCCGCCGCTGGCCGGGGTGCTGCCGGAATCCATCGGCCACGCCGGTGGCGAAGCCAAGCACTCCCTGGAGATCACCTCGGGGGCCATCGCCATCGCCGGTATCCTGCTGGCCGCCCTGCTCTTCCTTGGCAAGCGTTCCTTCGTGAACGGTCTGGCCAAGAGTGCGCCGGGGCGCTTCTTCGGGACCTGGTGGTACCACGCCTGGGGCTTCGACTGGCTGTACGACCTGATCTTCGTCAAGCCGTACCTGCTGCTGACCCGCCTGCTGCGTCGCGATCCCTTCGATCAGGCCATCGGCCTGATCCCGATGCTGGCGCGCGGCGGCAACCTGGCACTGAGCATCACCGAGAACGGCCGTCTGCGCTGGTACGCGGCTTCCATCGTGGGAGGCGCCGTGCTGTTGCTCGGCGCGCTGCTGCTGGCCTGACCCCCTGACTAAGGATAAGTACACGTCATGCTTCTGCCCTGGCTAATCCTGATCCCCTTCATCGGCGGCCTGCTCTGTTTCCTCACGGAAAAGACCGGCCCGCTGGTGCCCCGCTGGATCGCCCTGTTCACCATGCTGCTGGAGCTGGTGCTCGGCCTCTGGCTGTGGGCCCACGGCGACTACAGCCTGGCTCCGGCCCCTGGCGCCGAAACCGCCTGGACCGCGGAATTCCAGATGAACTGGATTCCGCGCTTCGGCATCAGCCTGCACTTCGGCCTCGATGGCCTGTCGCTGCTGATGATCCTGCTCACCGGTCTGCTCGGTGTGCTGGCGGTGACCTGCTCCTGGCGCGAAGTACAGCGCCACGTCGGCTTCTTCCACCTCAACCTGCTGTGGATCATCGGCGGCGTGGTGGGGGTGTTCCTGGCCCTGGATCTGTTCCTGTTCTTCTTCTTCTGGGAAATGATGCTGGTGCCGATGTACTTCCTGATCGCGCTGTGGGGCCATAGCTCCGCGGACGGCAAGAAGAGCCGCATCACCGCTGCCACCAAGTTCTTCATCTTCACCCAGGCCAGCGGCCTGATCATGCTGGTGGCGATCGTTGCCCTGGTGCTGGTGAACTACGGTGCCACGGGCGTCCTGACCTTCGACTACGAAGACCTGCTGCAACTGCAGCTGGACCCCAAGCTGGAATACCTGCTGATGCTGGGCTTCTTCATCGCCTTCGCGGTGAAGCTGCCGGTGGTGCCGCTGCACTCCTGGCTGCCCGATGCCCACGCCCAGGCGCCGACCGCCGGTTCCGTCGACCTCGCCGGCATCCTGCTCAAGACCGCCGCCTACGGCCTGCTGCGCTTCGCCATCCCGCTGTTTCCCAACGCCTCGGCGGAATTCGCGCCGATCGCCATGTGGCTGGGTATCATCGGCATCTTCTACAGCGCCATCCTGTCGTTCGCCCAGACCGACATCAAGCGCCTGGTGGCCTACTCCAGCGTCTCGCACATGGGCTTCGTGCTGATCGGCATCTATTCCGGCAGCCCCCAGGCGCTGCAGGGCGTGGTGGTGCAGATGATCGCCCACGGCCTCTCCGCCGCCGGTCTGTTCATCCTCTGCGGCCAGCTCTATGAGCGCATGCACACCCGTGACATGCGCCAGATGGGCGGGCTCTGGGCACGGCTGCCCTACCTGCCGGCCCTGAGTCTGTTCTTCGCCTCGGCCTCGCTGGGTCTGCCGGGTACCGGCAACTTCGTCGGCGAATTCCTGATCCTGCTGGGCGCCTTCCCGGTGGTGCCGATGATCACCGTCATCGCCACCTTCGGCCTGGTGTTCGCCTCGGTCTATTCGCTGATCATGATCCACCGCGCCTACTTCGGTCCGGCCAAGGCCGAAGGCGCCCTGCCGGGTCTGAACGCACGGGAACTGTCGATGCTGCTGTTGCTTGGCGTGCTGCTGGTGCTGCTCGGCGTCTATCCGCAGCCGGTGCTGGATACCTCGGCCGCGAGCATGGCCGGTGTCCAGCAGTGGCTCGGCGAAGCCTTCTCCTCTCTCGTTTCCGCCCGGTAAGAGCGCCATGACCTTTACCTACGAACACTTCATCGCCCTCCTGCCGATCATCATCACCGGCTTCACCGCCGTGGTGGTGATGCTGGGCATCGCCTGGCGGCGGGATCACACCATCATCCCGACCCTGGGCGTGATCGGTCTCAACCTGGCCCTGCTGTCCTGCATCCCGGCCCTCGGCGTCGGTGCCATCGACGTCACCCCGCTGCTGCGCATCGACGGCTTCACCTGCTTCTACATGGCGCTGATCCTGATCGCCACCCTGGCCTGCATGACCCTGTCGCATGCCTATATGGAAGGCTATCCGGGCAACCGCGAAGAGCTGTACCTGCTGCTGCTGATCTCCGCCACCGGGGGTCTGGTGCTGGTGGCGGCGCAAAACGTCGCCGGCCTGTTCATCGGCCTGGAACTGCTCTCGGTACCGGTCTACGGCCTGGTGGCCTACAGCTACTTCAATCGCCGCTCGCTGGAAGCCGGCATGAAGTACCTGGTGCTGTCCGCCGCCGGCTCGGCGATCCTGCTGTTCGGCATGGCCCTGCTCTACGCCCAGTCCGGCAGCCTGAACTTCGCCGACATCGGCATGCAGATGGACGCCCCGGCGAGCACCGGCCTGCTGATGGAAATCGGCCTCGGCATGCTGATCGTCGGTCTCGGCTTCAAGCTGTCGCTGGTGCCCTTCCACCTCTGGACCCCGGACGTCTACGAGGGCTCCCCGGCGCCGGTCGGTGCCTTCCTGGCCACCGCCAGCAAGGTCGCCGTCTTCGCCGTGCTGGTGCGGGTGTTCCAGACCATGCCCATGGCCACCGAAGACGGCTGGCTGCACGATGCCATCGCCTTCATCGCCATCGCCTCCATGCTGGTGGGCAACCTGCTGGCGCTGATGCAGAGCAACCTCAAGCGTCTGCTGGGTTATTCCTCCATCTCCCACTTCGGCTATCTGCTGGTGGCAGTGGCCTCGGGCGAAGGCCTGTCGATGGAAGCCGTGGCGGTCTACCTGGTGACCTATGTCTTCACCAGCCTGGGCGCCTTCGGCGTGATGACCCTGATGTCCAGCCCGAGCAATGGCCAGCGTGACGCCGATGCCCTGTTCGAGTACCGCGGCCTGTTCTGGCGCCGTCCGTACCTGACCGCGGCGCTGACGGTGATGATGCTGTCCCTGGCCGGCATCCCGCTCACCGCCGGCTTCATCGGCAAGTTCTACGTCATCACCGTGGGCGTGGAAGCGGGCATGTGGTGGCAGACCGCGGCCATCGTGCTGGGCAGCGCCATCGGCCTGTTCTACTACCTGCGCGTGATGGTCACCCTGTACCTGACCGAGCAGGGCCTGCAGCGCCACGATGCGCCGATGAACTGGGGTCAGCGCGCCGGTGGCGTGATGCTGATCGCCATTTCCATCGCGACCTTCATCCTTGGCGTCTATCCGCAGCCGCTGCTGCAACTGGCGCAGCTGACAGTGTTCTGATCCAGAGCGTCGCCCACGATCCCCGCCTCGGCGGGGATCGTCGTTTCTGGGATCACGGCTTGTTTGAAAAGTCGCCGCCCTTGGCAGGGTCGCGCCCCGACCGCTACCCTCGACGCCCCACCCTGCTTCCCTGTCCTTTCCTGGAGACGCTTTTCTCCCATGCCTGCGTTGAAACCCCTCACCCTCGCCATCGGCCTGCTGCTCGGCAGCCAGGCCTTCGCCGCCCCGGTCTTCGATGTCACCGAACTGGGTGACCCCGCCACCGCCTGCAGTGACCTCGACACCTTCGTCAATGAAAAATGGGTCGCGGCCAATCCGATCCCGCCGGACAAGTCACGCTGGGGTTCCTTCATGGCCCTGGGGGAAAAATCGCTCCATGACCAGCACGCCATCCTGCAGCGCGCCGCCCGCACGGCGGACCGCGCGCAAGCAGGCTCGGTGGAACAGAAGGTCGGCTGGCTGTATCGCTCGGGCATGGACGAGGCGGCCATCGAGCGCGCCGGCTATCGGCCGATCCAGGCGCAACTGGCGGCCATCGACGGGTTGCGCACCACGGCCGATGTCGTGCAGTACCTGCAACAGAGCTTCGCCCGTGGCGACATGCAGGTATTCTCCTTCGGCTCCGGCGCCGACTACCAGAATGCCAAGCAGCAGATCGCCTACGCCTACCAGGGCGGCCTTGGCCTGCCCACGCCCGACTATTACACCGAAGCCGACTACGCCAAGCTGCGCCAGGCCTATCTCGGCCACATCGCCCGGTTGCTGGTGCTGACCGGAGTGCCCAAGGCCAAGGCGGCCGCCCAGGCCGAACTGGTGCTGGCCTTCGAAAGTCGCCTGGCGCGGGCCTCGGTCAAGCCGGTGGAGCTGCGCAATCCGGAGAACCAGTATCACTACCTGAGCTTCGCCGAAGCCAACAAGGTCACGCCGCACTTCGACTGGCAGGCTTTCTTCGCCAGCCAGGGCGTCACCGGCCAGCAGGGCTTTTCGCTGTCTCAGCCGGGCTTCTTCGCCGAATTCGACCGGATGCTGGCCGAGACTCCCGTCGAGCAGTGGCAGGCCTATCTGCGTGCCCATGTGATCGACGACGCCGCGCCGCTGCTGTCCAAACCCTTCCAGCAGGAAAGCTTCGACTTCAACCAGAAAACCCTGAGTGGCCAGCAGCAGCAGAGCGAACGCTGGAAGCGGGTGCTGCGCGCGGTCAACGGCGCCATGGGCGAAGGTCTCGGCCAGCTCTATGTGCAGGAGCATTTCTCGCCCCAGGCCAAGGCGCGGGCCCAGGAACTGGTGGACAACGTGATGCTGGCGCTCAAGGCACGCATCGAGCAGCTCGACTGGATGAGTCCGGAGACCAAGCAGAAGGCGCTGGCCAAGTGGGACAGCTTCCTGCCCAAGATCGGCTATCCCGAGCGCTGGCGCGACTGGAGCGGCCTGACGCTCAAGCCGCAGGGCTTCTATGCCAACCTGGAAGCCGCCTCGCGCTTCAACTATCGCCATGACCTGGACAAGATCGGCAAGCCCACCGACCGCCAGGAATGGGGCATGTACCCACAAACGGTGAATGCCTACTACAGCCCCACCGACAACACCATCAACTTCCCCGCCGCCATCCTGCAGCCGCCGTTCTTCTATCCGGACGGCGACGACGCCATCAACTACGGCGGTATCGGCGCGGTGATCGGCCATGAGGCCAGCCATGGCTTCGACGACCAGGGCAGCAAGTTCGATGGCGCCGGCAACCAGGTCGACTGGTGGACCCCGGCCGATCGCCAGGCCTTCGAAGCCCGCACCGGCAAACTGGTGGAGCAGTTCGACAACTACCAGCCGCTGCCGGATCATCCGGAGCTGCACGTCAACGGCAAGCTCACCCTGGGCGAGAACATCGGTGATCTCGGCGGCATCAATGCGGCCTACGACGCCCTGCAACTGGCCCTGGCCAAGAAGCCGGAGGAAGCCAACCGGAAGATCGATGGCTATACCCAGCAGCAACGCTTCTTCCTCAACTGGGCGCGGGTCTGGCGCGGTTCGATCCGGGAAGAGCAGGCGCGCCTGTTCCTCAACACCGATCCCCATGCGCCCATGAGATTCCGCGCCCTTGGCGCCCCGTCCAACATGCCGTCCTTCGCCAAGGCGTTCAGCTGCAAGGCGGGTGATGCCATGGTCCGGCCGGACGAGAAACGCGTGGAAATCTGGTGAGGGATCCGGGGCGCCCGGTGGTCGGGTATCGCTTTTGCATCGCCGGTCTCCTCTCCTCCCTGGCGCCCCTTCCATGCCTCTAGAACTCGCCTTCGCCGAAGCCACTGCGACCGGTCCGCGCAGGGAAAACCAGGACGCCTTGCGCAGTGTCCAGCCCAGCGCGGCGCTGGCGGCGACCAAGGGGCATCTGTTCGCCTTGGCCGATGGTGTCAGCGGCTGTCCGGACGGTGGCCTGGCGGCGCGCGCCACCCTCCAGGCTCTGGCCCAGGATTACTATTCCACGCCGGAGACCTGGCCGGTGGCCCAGGCCCTGGAACGCCTGCTGCTGGCGCAGAATCGCTGGTTGCAGGCTGCGGGCAATGGCCAGCCCCTGCTGACCACCCTCACCGCCCTGGTGATCCGCGGGCGGCGCTATACCCTGGCCCACGTCGGCGACTGCCGCGCCTACCGCTGGCATGGCGAGCGGCTGAGCTGCCTCACCGTCGACCACGTCTGGCAGCAGGCCGGCATGCAGCATGTACTGACCCGCGCCCTGGGGCTGGAAAACCACCTGGTGGTGGACTTTCGCGAAGGCGAGCTGGAAGCCGGCGAAACCCTGCTCCTGGTGAGCGATGGCGTCTGGGCTGCGCTAGGCGAGGACAGCATGAGGCGCATCCTGGTCGACGGCGTCGCCGACCTGGACGCCACCGCCCAGGCCCTGGTGGCCGGCGCCCTGCATGCCGGTGGCCAGGATAATGCCAGCGTTCTGCTGGTACGGGTCGACCGTCTGCCTGATGTGTCCCTGGCCGATACCCTGGCCAGCGCCGATACCTGGCCGCCGTTGCCGGCGCTCAAGCCCGGCCAGCACTTCGAAGGCTGGACGGTGGTGGAGCGTCTGGCCGAGTCGCGGCAATCGCTGCTCTACCGGGTCAAGGACGAGGGTGGTCGTCCCTGGCTGCTCAAGACCCTGCCCGCGGCGCTGCAATTCGACACCCTGGCCGGTCATGCCCTGCTCATGGAGGAGTGGTTCCTGCGCCGGGTCGCCGGACGCGCCTTCGTCGAGGTCCATCCGTTGCCGCGGCGGGCGCATCTCTACTTCGTGCAACGGGAATATGCCGGTCGTACCCTGGCGCAGCAGCTACGCAGCGAAGGCCCCCTGGCCCTGGCCGACTGGCTGGACGTCGCCTCCCGCCTGCTGCGGGCCCTCGGCCAGCTGCACAGGCGCAACATCCTCCACCGCGACATCAAGCCGGACAACCTGCATCGCGGCCAGGATGGCGAATTGCGCCTGCTGGACTTCGGCCTGGCCTACTGTCCGCAGCTGTCCGAGGATCTGCATGACAGCCCGGGCACGCCCAGCTACCGGGCGCCGGAGTCCTTCGAGGGCGCCGAGCCCAGTCCGGCCCAGGATCTCTATGCGACCGGGGTGACCCTCTATCAGCTGCTCACCGGTGGCTATCCCTACGGCGAGGTCGAGCCCTTCCAGCGGCCACGTTTCGGTGCGCCGGCCAGTGCCCTGCGCCGGCGTCCGGATGTACCGGCCTGGCTCGACGACTGGCTGCAGCGTGCCGTGGCGGTCGACCCCGCCGACCGCTTCGAAACCGCCGAGGAAGCCCTGCTGCTGCTGGAGCAGGGCGAGCGCCAACCCCTGGCCCGCCCGCTGCCGCTGCTGCAGCGCGATCCCCTGCACACCTGGCAGAGCGTGGCCGCCTGCTCGCTGCTGCTGAATCTGCTACTGGTGCTGCTCTGGCTCTATCGGCACTGAAGACGTCGCGGCGCCATGCCCTGCTTTGCAGCACGCTGCGCCCAAAAGGGGCAGCCAGCCGCCCCTTTCCAGCGGTAAACCGGTGGAAAGGACGGATCCGCGCCTTGGCATGAAGTCTGCAATTCCACATTACACATAGGTCTTTCTTCAACGGCGAGGAAAGACCCTTCCGGACAAAGGCGTCCCAGCTGCTTGCAGCGGGGCGCCTTTTTTTTGCGTTACAGTCGCCACCCTGGAAACGAGAGGTCACTACATGAGCGGGAAAGTCTGGTTGATCGGTGCTGGCCCCGGCGATCCCGAGCTGCTGACCCTCAAGGCGGTGCGCGCCCTGGGGGAAGCCGAGGTGGTGATGATCGATGACCTGGTCAATCCGGCGGTGCTCGAACACTGCCCTACCGCCCGGGTGATCCGCGTCGGCAAGCGCGGCGGCTGCCGCTCCACGCCCCAGGCCTTCATCCATCGACTGATGCTGCGCTATGCCCGCCAGGGCCGTTGCGTGGCCCGGCTCAAGGGCGGCGATCCCTGCATCTTCGGTCGCGCCGGCGAGGAGGCCGAATGGCTGGCCGCCCGTGGCGTCGCCAGCGAGATCGTCAACGGCATCACCGCCGGCCTGGCCGGTGCCACCGCCTGCGGCATCTCCCTGACCCTGAGAGGCGTGGCCCGTGGCGTGACCCTGGTCACCGCCCATACCCAGGACGACACGGCGCCCAACTGGGCCGCCCTGGCCGCCACCGGCACCACCCTGGTGGTCTACATGGGCGTGGCCCGCCTGGCCGAGATCCAGCAGGGCCTGCTGGACGGCGGTCTCGCGCTGACCACCCCGGTGGCCATGATCGAGAACGCCTCCCTGCCCAGCCAGCGCGAGTGCCGCTCGACCCTGCAGGACCTGCAGGTGGACGCCGCCCTCTTCCAGCTGCGCAGCCCGGCGATCCTGGTGATCGGCGAGGTAGTCGGCCAGGCCGCCCTGCAACAGGCCTTGAGCTTCGCCGCCCGGGCCTGAGCGGCGAACTCCGGAGCCCGGCCGCCGTTCCTATGGGTATTCCCCAGCAGAGCGGCGCCCATGGACCTCGTCATCGCCCGACCGGACGGCCTCTATTGCCCGCCCGGCGACTTCTACATCGATCCCTGGCATCCGGTGGAGCGTTCGGTCATCACCCATGGCCACGGCGACCACGCCCGGGTAGGCAACGGCCACTATCTCGCCACCTCCGGCAGCGCCGGCATCCTGCGCGCCCGACTGGGTGCCGACATCAACCTCCAGACCCTGGAATACGGCGAGGTCATCGATCACCACGGGGTCAGGCTGAGCTTCCACCCGGCCGGCCATGTGCTGGGCTCGGCCCAGGTGCGCCTGGAATACCGTGGCGAGGTCTGGGTGGCCTCGGGGGACTACAAGGTCGAACCCGATGGCACCTGCACCCCCTTCGAGCCGGTGCGCTGTCACACCTTCATCACCGAATCCACCTTTGGCCTGCCGATCTATCGCTGGCGCCCCCAGGCGGAGATCTTCGCCGAGGTCAACGCCTGGTGGCGCGCCAACCAGGCCCAGGGGCTGGCCAGCGTGCTCTACAGCTACGCCTTCGGCAAGGCGCAACGCCTGCTGCACGGACTGGATCCGGAGATCGGTCCCATCCTCGCCCATGGCGCGGTGGAGCCGCTCAACCGGGTCTATCGCGAAGCCGGCATTCGCATTCCCGAGACCCACTACGCCGGCGACTTCAAGAAGAGCGATCCCACGTTGCGCCAGGCGCTGATCATCGCCCCGCCCTCCGCCGGCGACAGCACCTGGATCCGCCGCTTCGGCGAGCACAGCGACGCCTTCGCCAGCGGCTGGATGATGCTGCGCGGCACCCGCCGGCGGCGCGGGGTGGATCGCGGCTTCGTGCTCTCCGACCACGCCGACTGGCCGGGCCTGCTGTGGGCCATCGAGCAGACCGGCGCCGAGCGCGTGATGGTCACCCATGGCTCGGTCGCCACCCTGGTGCGCTACCTGCGCGACCAGGGGCTGGACGCCCAGGGCTTCACCACCGAATACGGTGAGGAAGACGATACCCCCGTCGCCGCGGAGGCCCAGGCATGAAGGCCTTCGCCGAACTCTATGGGCGTCTCGACGCCACCACCTCCAGCAATGCCAAGCTCGCGGCGCTGGTGGACTACTTCGGCAGCGCCCCGGCCGCCGATGCCGCCTGGGCGGTGTACTTCCTGGCCGGCGGACGACCACGGCGGCTGGTGCCGACCCGGCAACTTCGCGAGTTGACCATGGCCCTCTCCGGACTGCCCGAGTGGCTGTTCGAAGAAAGCTACCAGGCGGTGGGCGACCTGGCCGAAACCATGGCATTGCTGATTCCCACCGCCGATGCCGCCAATGCCGAGGGCCTGGCCTTCTGGCTGGAGGAGTACCTGCTGCCCCTGCGCGGCCTGCCACCGGAGGAACTGGCCGAGCGCCTGCCGCCACTCTGGGACCAGCTGGATCGGCAGAGCCTGATGGTCTGCATCAAGCTGATCACCGGCGAATTCCGCGTCGGTGTGTCCAAGCTGCTGGTGACCCGCGCCCTGGCCACCCTGGCGGACCTGGACCCCAAGCGCGTCGCCCAGCGCCTGGTGGGCTACACCGATCTGTCCCATCGTCCCACCGCCGAGGGCTATGCCCGCCTGGTCGCTCCGGAAAGCCCGGACGAACATGCGCAGCGTGGTGGTCAACCCTATCCCTTCTTTCTCGCCCACGCTCTGCAACTGCCGGTGGAGCAGTTCGAGGCGCAACTGGGCCCGGCCGAGGACTGGCGGGTGGAATGGAAGTGGGACGGCATCCGCGCCCAGCTGGTCAAGCGTGACGGTCGGCTGTGGATCTGGTCGCGGGGTGAGGATCTGGTCACCGATCGCTTTCCCGAACTGCATCCCCTCGCGGAATCGCTACCCGATGGCACCGTCATCGACGGCGAGATCGTGGTCTGGAAGGAAGACGCCGCGCCCGACGCCCTGCTCAGCAGCGAGGAGGTGAGCGAGCAGCAGGACGGCCGCGATCCGGCCGCGCCCATCCCCTTCGGCGTGCAGCCCTTCGTCCTGCTGCAGCAACGTATCGGACGCAAGACCCTGGGCAAGAAGATCCTCGAAGACGTACCGGTCATCCTGCTCGCCTACGACCTGCTGGAATGGCAGGGCCATGACCTGCGCAGCCAGCCGCAACGCGAGCGTCGCGCCGAACTGGAGCGGGTGGTGGCACGCTGCGCCAGTCCGCTGCTGCGCCCCTCGCCGCTGCTACACGGCAAAGACTGGCAGGATCTCGCCCGCCAGCGCGAGGCCTCCCGTACCCTGGGCGTCGAGGGCATGATGCTCAAGGCCCAGGATTCGCTCTATGGCGTCGGTCGTACCAAGGACATGGGCACCTGGTGGAAATGGAAGGTCGATCCCTTCTCGGTGGATGCGGTGCTCATCTACGCCCAGCGCGGCCATGGGCGGCGTGCCAGTCTCTATTCCGACTACACCTTCGCTGTCTGGGACGGTCCGCCGGAGAGCAGCGAACGCACCCTGGTGCCCTTCGCCAAGGCCTACTCCGGCCTCACCGACGAAGAGATGCGCAAGGTGGACGCCATCGTCCGGCGCACCACCGTGGAGAAATTCGGTCCGGTACGCAGCGTCGAGCCGACCCTGGTATTCGAGCTGGGTTTCGAGGGCATCGCCTTGTCCAAGCGCCACAAGAGCGGCGTCGCCGTGCGCTTCCCGCGGATGCTGCGCTGGCGCCACGACAAGCCGGTGGCCGAAGCCGACACCCTCGACATCCTGCAGAATCTGCTGGCCTAGCGATGGCCGGCCAGACCGCGCCGCCGGTGACCGATGGCGCCCTGGGCGCGCCGCGGGAAGCGCGCTGGGCCCTGGCGCTCGCCTGCCTGCCGGCCCTGGCGGCGATCCTGCTCACCGGCTGGTGGACCGGGGCCTGGCTCCCCTGCGTGGTGGCCCTGGGCGGCGCCTACACCGTCGGCTTCGGTGCCTACAAGAGCTTTGCCGCCGAGCCCCTGGCGCCCATGCTGGTGGCGGCGCTGGGCATGGCCTTTTCCGCCGTGGTCGGCTCCCTACTGGGTCAGCAGCTGCTGGCGCTGGTCCTGGCAGGCGCCCTGCTGCGCCTGGCTGTTCGCCGTGGGCAATGGACCCTGGTGGATCACCCAGCAGTGGACGGTGGCCATGCTGGTAGCCGGCGGCTTTCCCGGTGATCTCCACCAGGCCCTGCTGCGGGGTGGCCTGGTGCTCGGCGGCGGACTGCTGCAACTGCTGTTCTTCGCCCTCGTACAAAAGGCCCTCTATCGCTCCCAATGGCGGCTGCGCACCGGTTCCCTCAAGGCCCATCTCAGGGAGGTGGTGGTGCTGTTCGAAGACAGATTTCGGCTCGGCCGCTACGGCTTCTATGCCGCCGCCGTGGTCGCCCTCTGCCAGACCCTGACCGGCCTGCTCGATTACGGCCACGGCTACTGGGCGCCGATGACCGCCCTGCTGGTGCTCAAGCCGCGGCTGGGCGATACCTGGCGGCGCGGTCTGGGTCGGCTGGGCGGCACCCTGGCCGGTTGCCTGCTGGCGGGCACGGTGATCTGGCTCGACAACACGCCCGCCGTCCTGGCCGCTGCCTGCCTGCTGTGTGCGGCGGGCGCCTATCTGCTGCAGGACGGTCGCTATTCGCTGCAGACGCTGTTCATCACCGGCACCACGGTGCTGATGGTCGCCCTGGCCGGCGCCCCCGAGGCGAGCATCGCCCGTGAGCGGATCGGCAGCACCCTGCTCGGCGGTACGGTCGCCCTGCTCTTTCTGGCGCTGGAAGCCGGCGTCGCGCGAATCCTCGCGCGGTTTCAGCGGCGCCGCCGGTTGCGCCAGGCAAACACCAGCAAAGCCAACAGGGCGCCCAGGTAGCTGCCATCGTGCATCCAGGCCGCCAGCAGGAATCCTCTGCGGTCCAGCACGCAGTCCGGCACCCGCAGGACGCTGCCCAGCTCCAGGGCAAGCCAGCCCAGGCCCAGGCCCAGGCCCAGCACGGCGCAACCCAGCGCCCCGAGCAGCACGGCCGCGCTGCCGCGCCACAGATAGCGTTCACCGACAGGACGTCCCCGCGCCAGCCAGAGCAGCGCCAGGCCCAGGGGCAGTCCTGCCGCCGCGCCGGCCTGGAGGCCGACCCGGGCCACACGCCAGCGGGGCGCCAGCTCGCTATCGAGCAGCCCGAATTGCGGAAATTTCAGGCAATCGAAGTAATCCGGACCCAGGCCGTAGCTGAGCTGGTCATGCAGCGCCCCATAGAGCGCGGCCAGGAGGACCAGCGCCAGCAACCTGCCCAGGCTCCGCGCCACCGGCTAGCCCAGTGCCTTATGGCAGCCGGGCAGGCCGCTTACCCTTACCCACGCGCGGACATGGCAGCATCGGTAGCCGCTCGGCGCCGGAATCCTGCGGGGGGTCATCTTCTTTTCGCCACCGCTCATCTGGCTTCGCTCCCGTTTCCTTTGCACACAGCTGCACTCCGTGACTCCTACCGAACAGATACGATGTCTTAGCGAAGCGGACCTTCTGCTACCTTTCTGCCCACCTTTGGCGCAGGCGTATTTTTTAGACCCAAAGCGGTGCGTTCGTCCGCGCCGGGCAGGAAAGCCGCGCCTTTCCGGTGCATAATGCGCGCCGCTCGGCGGGGTCGGCTGCTACAGGATGTAACCAACGCGGCAACCGCGTACAGATTTGGGACGATCTTCGCCGACTGGTAAGCTTATTGCTCCCGCGAGGGCACGGGCGTCGTACTGGCGCCATGATTTCATCCACATTCGCACTAGGATCCGACATGAAAAAAAGCTGGCTGACTCTCTCTGCGCTCGCCCTGTGTCTGGCCGCCGGTTCGGCGATGGCCAAGGAATGGAAAGAGATCCGCTTCGGTGTGGATACCACCTATCCGCCCTTCGAATCCCAAGCCGCCGATGGCAGCTTCGTCGGCTTCGACATCGAACTGGGCAACGCCATCTGCGAAAAGCTGGAGGTGAAGTGCAAGTGGGTGGTGAGTGACTTCGACGGCCTGATTCCCGGCCTGCGCGCGCGCAAGTTCGACGGCATCCTGTCCTCGCTGACCAAGACCCCGGCGCGTGCCGAACAGATCGACTTCTCCGACCTGCTGTGGTCGGGCCCCTCCTCCATGGTCACCAAGGAAGGCGCCAACCTGCAGGCCACCGCGGAAAGCCTGAAGGGCAAGACCGTGGGCGTGCAGCAGGGCACCATCCAGGAAACCTTCGCCAAGCAGAAGCTGGCGCCCAACGGCGTCAACGTCCAGAGCTACCAGAACCAGGATCAGGTCTATGCCGACCTGGTGTCCGGTCGTATCGACGTCGCCATGCAGGACATGCTGCAGGCCGAAGGTGGCTTCATGAAGTCGCCCCAGGGCAAGGGCTACACCAACACCGCCATCCATGACGAGTTGCTGCCGGCCGATACCGCCATCGGTATCCGCAAGGGCAACGATGAGTTCAAGACCTTCGTCAACAAGGGTATCGCGGCCATCCACGCCGACGGCACCTACGACAAGATCCAGAAGAAGTACTTCGGCGACCTGAACCTCTACGATCCCAAGTAAGGTCGGTTCGGCAAACGCCTCCGGTGCCACCGGGGGCGTTTTACGTATGACCGCCGGCGCCCACCGCGCCAGCGGCCTCACCAGGCGATTTTCCCAAGACGCATGCAGCAGAATTCCTTCGACTCCTTCTTGCAGTCCATCGGACTGGGCACGCTCAGCCTGCACGGCTACGGCCCGCTGATCCTGGAAGGCACCCTGACGACCCTCAAGCTCGCCGGCTTCGCGCTGATCGTGGCGGTCATCCTCGGCCTGCTCGGCGCCTCGGCCAAGCTGTCGCGCCTCGCGCCCCTGCGCTTCATTGCCCAGAGCTACACCACCCTGATCCGTGGCGTGCCCGATCTGGTGCTGATGCTGCTGATCTTCTACAGCCTGCAGAACTGGCTGGGCGCCCTCACCGACTACATGGGCTGGGATTACATCGACATCGATCCCATGGCCGCCGGTATCGCCACCCTCGGCTTCATCTACGGCGCCTACTTCACCGAGACCTTTCGCGGCGCCATCCTCGCCGTGCCGCGCGGTCAGGGCGAGGCCGCCCTGGCCTACGGGCTGAGCCGCTGGCAGACCTTCACCCTGATCACCTTTCCGCAGATGATGAGATTCGCCCTGCCCGGCATCGGCAACAACTGGCAGGTGCTGCTCAAGGCCACCGCGCTGGTCTCCATCATCGGCCTGGCCGATCTGGTCCGCGCCTCCCAGGAGGCCGGCAAGGGCACCTTCAAGCTGTTCTATTTCCTGATCGTCGCCGGCGTCATCTATCTCCTTATCACCGCCGTGACCAACGCCATCCTCGGGGCCCTGGAACGGCGTTATCACGTCGGCGTGCGGGAGGCCAAGCGATGATCGAACTCCTGCAGCAATACTGGAAACCCCTGCTGTGGACCGATGGCTACCACATCACCGGCCTGGCCATGACCCTCTGGCTGCTAGTGGCCTCGGTGGCGATCGGCTTCATCGTCTCGGTGCCGCTGTCGGTGGCCCGGGTCTCGGAGCGCCGCTGGCTGCGCTGGCCGATCGGCTTCTATACCTACGTCTTCCGTGGCACCCCGCTCTATCTGCAGTTGCTGATCTGCTACACCGGCATCTACAGCCTGGGGTTCGTGCGCGACCAGCCGATGCTGGGCAGCTTCTTCCGCGACGGCCTGAACTGCACCATCCTGGCCTTCGCCCTGAATACCTGCGCCTACACCACCGAGATCTTCGCCGGGGCCATCCGCAACACCCCCCACGGCGAGGTCGAGGCGGCCAAGGCCTACGGCCTGGATGGCTGGCGCCTGTACGTGCACGTCATCCTGCCTTCGGCGCTGCGCCGCTCGCTGCCCTTCTACAGCAACGAAGTCATCATGATGCTGCACTCCACCACCCTGGCCTTCACCGCCACGGTGCCGGACCTGCTCAAGATCGCCCGCGACGCCAATACCGCCACCTTCCTGACCTTCCAGGCCTTCGGCCTGGCCGCGTTGCTGTACCTGGCGGTGTCCTTCATCCTGATCGGCCTGTTCCGCCTGGCGGAGCGCCGCTGGCTGGCCTTCCTCGGCCCGACCCACTGACCCAAGCGGCCGCGCCCGGCGCGGCCCCGGAGTTGTCATGCGCCATCTCACCCATCCGCTGGTCGCCCCGGTCCCGGGCACCGAGCGCTGCATCCACAGCTTCCACTTCGGTCCCGCCGACAGTGGCCGCAAGGTCTATATCCAGGCCTCGCTGCATGCCGACGAATTGCCCGGCATGCTCACCGCCTGGCACCTCAAGCAGCGCCTCCGGGCGCTGGAAGCCGCCGGCGAGCTCCTGGCCGAGGTGGTCCTGGTACCGGTGGCGAACCCCATCGGCCAGGATCAGCAGGTCGCCGACGTCCACCTCGGTCGCTACGAGCTGGAAAGCGGGCAGAACTTCAATCGCCGCTTCCGCGACATGACCGCCCAGGTCGAAGCCGCCATCGCCGAACGCCTCGGTGACGACGTGAGCGCCAACCAGGCCCTGGTGCGCGCGGCCTTCCGCGACGCCCTGGCCGCGGAGACCGCCACCACCCAGCTCGACAGTCAGCGCCTGACCCTGCAGCGCCTGGCCTGCGACGCCGAGGTGGTGCTCGATCTGCACTGCGACTTCGACGCCGTGGCCCACCTCTACACCACCCCGGAAGCCTGGCCCCAGGTCGAGCCGCTGGCGCGCTATTTCGGTTCCGAAGCCAGCCTGCTCGCCACCGATTCGGGCGGCCAGTCCTTCGATGAATGCTTCACCCTGCTCTGGTGGAATCTCAATCAGCGCTTCGGCGAGCGTCTGCCCCTGGGCAGCCTGTCGGTGACCCTGGAGCTGCGCGGCCAGCTGGACGTGCGTGACGAACTCGCCGCGGCGGATGCCGAGGCCATCGTCAACTACCTGCGTCACCAGAGCTTCCTGGGCGGCACCGCCGCCCCCCTGCCGCCGCTGCTGCAACCGGCCACGCCGCTGGCGGCCGTGGAGCCCGTGGCGACCACCCAGGGTGGCGTGCTGGTGCTCAAGGCCCAGGTGGGCGAGTGCATCGCGGTGGGCCAGGTACTGGCGCAGGTCGTGGACCCCATCAGCGATCGCGTCGAAGAGGTCCGCAGCGCGGTCGCCGGCATCCTCTATGCGCGCTCCAATCGCCGCATGGCCACCGCCGGCATGGTGGTCGCCCACGTGGCGGGCACCGAGGCCTATCGCAGCGGCTACCTGCTCTCGCCGTGACCCCTACCCCTTTTCAGCTGTGGAATTCCTATCCATGTACAAACTGACCGTCGAAGGCCTGCACAAGCGTTACGGCGACCACGAAGTGCTCAAGGGCGTCTCGCTCAAGGCCAAGACCGGCGATGTGGTCAGCCTGATCGGCGCCAGTGGCTCGGGCAAGAGCACCTTCCTGCGCTGCATCAACTTCCTCGAGCAGCCCAATGCCGTGACCATGACCCTGGATGGCGAGACCATCCGCATGGCCGAGGATCGCGGCGCCGTCCGGGTGGCCGACGCGGCCCAGCTGCAGAATCTGCGCACCCGCCTGGCCATGGTCTTCCAGCACTTCAATCTCTGGAGTCACCTGAGCGTGCTGGACAACATCACCCTGGCGCCGCGCAAGGCGCTGGACATCAGCAAGGCGGAAGCCGAAGAACGCGCGCGCAAGTACCTGGACAAGGTCGGTCTGCAAGCGCGGGTCGCTGATCAGTATCCGGCCTTCCTGTCCGGTGGCCAGCAGCAGCGGGTGGCCATCGCCCGCGCCCTGGCGATGGAGCCGGAGATCATGCTGTTCGACGAGCCCACCTCGGCGCTCGACCCGGAGCTGGTCGGCGAGGTGCTGAAGGTGATCCGCGCCCTGGCGGAAGAAGGCCGTACCATGCTCATGGTGACCCACGAGATGGCGTTTGCCCGCGAAGTGTCTTCTCAGGTGCTGTTCCTGCACCAGGGGGTGGTGGAGGAAGAAGGTCCGCCGAGCGAAGTGCTGGTGAGCCCGCGTAGCGAGCGCCTGCGCCAGTTCCTCAGCGGCAACCTCAAGTAAGCCTGGGTCCCCGCCCGGGGGACCGCGTGCGAACCGGTCGGCTCCGGACGGCCGGATTCGCGTCCGTCAAGGCGGGTGGCGCTTAGCGGCGCTGCTGCTGGCGACGACGCTGGGCAGCCAGCTGCTCGCGTTCACGGCTAGGAATCGGGATGGCCTTGACCAGACCGAGTCGCGCGAGCAGGTCCAGCATCAGAGCTTGTATACGGTCGTTCATGAAAACTCCTCGAGCCAGCGCTCAATCAGGGACAGCCTTGGTGGGCAGACCTCGCTGCCCTCCTCCCCGATATTGAGTCTTTCCGGGTCGATTCAATCCACCAACGTGCGGTTGTTCGTCGCAACAGGGCGGCGCTTTGTCAAAAAGTGTGTCTTTTGCCTGAAGACAATGCCGATGCCGCTCCGACGCCCGCCTGGTCAGGCGCTGCCGATTGTTATCGGAACCCATATCAAATCTGTCTGTCCTGATACGGCTATCGAGTTCAATTCTCGACCTGAAAACTGACGAATGGTGAAAATATGCCACCGTCGTTGGTTATCATCGCGGGACGATAACGGGTTAGCCGCGGTTTCTCATCCAATAACAACGATGTCATCAGGGTGCTCGCACCTCGATGTTCTCCCTGCTTGTTGTTATCCCCATCACATTCTTTCTCCAGTTAGCGTGACCGGCACGGCAGGAGTGCTCCCATGACCAGATCCTTACCTCTCTTCATCGCGCTCGGGCTGTTGGCCAGTCCGGCGCTGGCGGCCAGCTGGGGCATGCAGCGCGAGGTAGGGGATTTCGACCTGAAGATGGGCACGGCGCCGTCACGCAGCATGGCCCAGGGCCTGGTCGCGCCGAATTCCGCCGGCATGGGCGGTGGCTTCGATCTCACCCACGACAGCGGCCTGTATTTCGGCCAGTGGACGACCAACAACGCCTCGTCCGCGGATGCGCCACTGCTGGAGATGGACACCTACGCAGGCTACAAGCACCGCTTCGCGCCTGGCTATGGCTATGAACTGGGCGTGATCAACTACAGCAACCTGATCCAGAACGTCGATCCCAGCCGCGAGCTGTATTCCGGGATGACCGTCTATGGCAAGCGCCTGGGCGCGGCCTTCGCCAATGACCCGGGTCGCCACAATGCCTCGGTCTATGCCGACCTGGGGACGCTGCCGCTGATCAAGACCGGGGTTTCGCTCAAGTACACCAACTATGTGCTGGATGTGCCCTCGACCCTCGACAGCGGCGGCATGGTGCGCAGCTTCAACGACTGGTCGGTGAATCTGAGTCGCAAGTGGGTGAACACCCTGTTCAATCTGACCTACAGCGGCACCAGTCTGAGAGGCGCCGACTGCTCGGTGTATTCGGGCCACAACACCTACTGCGACAGCGCCCTGATGCTCAAGGCCTCGCACCCCTTCTTCTAGTCTTTACTGCCGCAGCAGGCTGCGCCCGATGCCGACCTGGGGTCGTTCCCGCCCCAGTTGCTGCAGGGCCTGCCGCGCCCGCACCTGCTTCCCGGCTTCCAGCTCCACCAGCCAGCTGACCCTGGTTCCCACCCGCGCGGCGATGGGCACTCCGTCGCGATAGAGCAGGCGATTGCCGGCCACGGCGGGTACCTTGGCGCCGGGCAGCAGGGTACCGACCAGATTGAGCGGATCCAGCGCCGAGACGCACACCCACAGATCCTCCGCCGGGCGCTGGCGCCACTCGCGCAGAGGGGCGATGGCGGCCGGATCGGCGAATTGCTCGCCGGAGAGCCCGGCAATGAAGCGACCACCGCGAATCTCGCCGCGGGCTTCCAGGCGATGGCAGGCACGCAGGAGATCACGCCAGGGCGGCAAGACGGCGCTCTCGCGCTGCAGCAATTGCCAGCAGAGCACGCCATAGCGGCGCAGCAGCAGCCCGACCAGGCGCTCCAGCAGCGCATCCGGCAGCCGCGCATCGTCCGGCGCCTCGGCCGGCCGCAAGGCGACCCAGCGGCCGGCATCCTCCATCCCGCCATAGAGCGCCATGCGCCCACGGCGCGAACCGCTGCGACCGCTGCCGCGCTTGGCTGCCGGCTGCAGCAGGGCGCGCAAGCCGGCGAAGCTGTCGGCGTTGACCGCACCGGCCCCCACCAGCTCGCCCAGGGCGGTCTCCAGCTCACTGCGCAGCAGGCGCGCCGCGCCGAGCAGCTCATCGAAGAAGGAGGCACCGCGTTGCGTCAACAGCTCCAGCACCCGCTGTGCCTTGGGTGACAGCATCTCGCTGCCGGTGGGCTCGGTCAGGCCATTCCAGTCGGCCAGGTGTCGCCGCGGCAGCAGGACGATGGGCGAACCCTTGACCGGTCCGCCACCGCCCCGCCCCGCCTGGGGCAGGCGCAGCCAGACCACGCGACCGGCGCGGCAGAGGTCATCGAGGTAGGTGAACTGATAGTCCGGCAGGCGACTGGGCAGGATCTCGCCTTCCCAGCCGACGGCGGCGACCTCGAAGCCTTCCAGCAGGCCGATCACCTGCTCCAGGCCCTCGTTGCCTCTCAGGCTCGCCAGACCGGCCAGCTGCTGGTGCTCCAGCAGGAATCTCAGGTAGTCGGCCAGGGCCACCGGCTCGATGGCCTTGCGCAGTCGCCCCAGGGTGTAGCGATGGATCCGCGCCAGCAGGTGACGCTCGCACCACTCCACGCTACCGCCTGCCGCGGTGAAGCGCCCCTGCAGGACATAGCCCTCGCCCTGCAGGGCCAGCAGCGCCGGCGTAAGCTGCGCCGACGGCAACCCGAGGCTGGCGGCCAGCTCGTCCTGGTCTACCGGACCCAGCGCGGTGAGACGGGCGCGCAGCACCTCCACCAGAGACGCCTCGGCATCCGCGGGCGCCGCGAAACCTGGCGGCGCCCTGAGCACCGGCTCCGTGGCAGCGCCTGGAAACAGCACCTGGAAGAGTGGCAGTCGCTCGGCCGCGATCCAGAGGGTTGCCGCCGGCAGCCGCAGCCGCCCTGCCCGTCCGGCCTTGACCAACTGGCGGGCCTGGGCCTGGTGGAGGGCCAGTTCCGCCTCGGTGAGAAAGCCGACCCCGAGCAGGGCTTCGTGCAGGTCATCGGCGCTCTCCAGCCGCGGCCAGGCCTCCGCCCGGACCAGGTCGATGGCCGCCGGATCCAGGGCGCCCAGCTCGTCCGGATCGGCGCCGCCGAAACGGCGATTCTGCACCGCCAGGGTCCGCCGCTCTTCGACGGGAGCATCGTCCAGATAGGCATAGGGTTTGGCCGTGAGCACCTCGGCAGCCAGTGGCGAAGGACCGGGCAGGTCGCGGCTCAGCAGGGTCAGTTGGCCACCAGTGATACCTTCCAGCAGGGCCAGCCAGCCACGGCTGTCGAGGGATTCGTGGAGACAGTCGTCGAGGGTCTGGCGGACCAGCGGATGATCCGGCACCTGCCGCTCGCCGGCGAGATTTTCCAGGCAGGCGATCTGGTCGGGAAAGACCGTGGCCAGGAGATCTTCGCTGCGCATGCGCTGCACCTGGGTGGCCACCTTGCGCCCAGCGCTGAAGCGTGGCAAGGCCAGGGCCGTGGTGGCATTCCAGCGCCAGCGCACGGCGAACAGCGGGGCGTCGAGCAGCGCCTGGATCAGCACGGTCTCGGCGGTGGCCGGATGCAGGTAGCGCCAGACCTCGTCGAGCACGAAGCTGTGGCTGGTGGCCAGCGAAAGAATCAGGGCGTTCTCGGTGGCTGCCGCCTGCAGCTCGACATTGAAATTGCGGCAGAATCTCTTGCGCAGGGCCAGGCCCCAGGCGCGGTTGATGCGGCTGCCGAAGGGCGCATGGATGATCAGCTGCATGCCGCCGGCCTGGTCGAAAAAACGCTCCATCACCAGGGTCTGCTGAGTCGGCAAGGCGCCCAGCGCCTGGCGTGCCCGACCGAGATAGTCCACCAGTTGGCGGGCCGCGCCCTCCTCAAGCGCATAGGCCGCGCCGAGGCGGACGATGGCCGGCTCCGGGGGTTCGCCGGCCGCGGGCAGCAGGGGTTCGAGTTCCGCGCGCAACCGCGCGAGGCCGGCCGACAGCTCATCGCTGCGCCCTGGCGCCTCGCCGTGCCAGAAGGGGATGTTGGGCGGCTGGCCCTTGGCATCCTCCACCCGCACCTTGCTGCCTTCGATCTTGACGATGCGGTAGGCGGTGTTGCCCAGCTGGAAGACGTCGCCCACCAGGCTTTCGAAGGCGAAATCCTCGTTGACGCTGCCGACGGTATGGCCCTGGGGTTCGAGCAGCACGATGAAATCGCCGCTCTCGGGGATGGTGCCACCGCTCATCACCGCAGTCGCCTTGCCGCCCCGGCGGCCACGCAGGAGACCGTTGACCGCGTCCCGATGAACATAGGCGGCGCGCGGACCGCGGCGATCCGTATAGCCCTGGCTGAGCATCTCCACCACGGCCCGGTAATCGGCCTCGCTCAGCGCGGCATAGGGCTCGGCCTGGCGCAGCACGGCCAGCAGGCCCGTCTCCGACCACTCCTGGCAGGCGACCTCGGCCACCAGCTGCTGGGCCAGGACGTCCAGGGGCGCCACGGGGATGTGCAGGGTATCCAGCTCACCGCGACGCACGCAGTCGAGCAGCGCCACGCACTCCACCAGGTCGTCCCGCGAGGTGGGAAACAGCCTTCCCTTGGGCAGGCCGCCGACCTGGTGGTTGGCGCGGCCGACCCGTTGCAGGAAGGCGGCGATGGAACCCGGCGAGCCGATCTGGCAGACCAGATCGACCTCGCCGATGTCGATGCCCAGTTCCAGGGAAGCCGTAGCCAGCAGCAGGCGCAATTCGCCGCGCTTGAGGCGCTGCTCGGCGTCCAGTCGCTGCTCCCGGGACAGGCTGCCGTGGTGGGCGGCGACCTGGGTGCTGCCGAGGCGATCCGACAGCTGGCGCGCCATGCGCTCGGCCAGGCGGCGGGTGTTGACGAACACCAGGGTGGTGCGGTGCGCCTCGGCCAGTTCGGCCAGGCGATCGTAGACCAGCTCCCAGGCCTGGGTGGACAGCAGGGCCTCCAGGGGAATGGGCGGCACCTCCAGGGCCAGGTCGCGGGCGCGCTGGTGGCCGATGTCGATCACCGTACAGGGGCGGGGCTGGCCCTGGGCATCGCGCCCGACCAGGAAGGCGGCCACGGCGGCCAGCGGCTTCTGGGTGGCGGACAGGCCGATGCGCTGCAGCGGCTGCCCGGTGAGGGCTTCCAGGCGCGCCAGGCTCAGGGTCAGGTGGCTGCCGCGCTTGCCATCGGCGATGGCATGGATCTCGTCGACGATGACGCCGCGCACGCGGCCCAGCATCCGTCGCCCGGAATCCGACCCCAGCAGCACATAGAGGGATTCGGGCGTGGTGACCAGCAGGTGCGGCGGCCGCCGGCGCATGGCCGCCCGCTCCTTTTGCGGGGTATCGCCGGTACGCACCGCCGTGCGCAATGCCAGCGGCGGCAACCCCCGCGCGTCCAGCGCCGCGCCGATGCCCGCCAGGGGTTCTTCGAGATTGAGGCGGATGTCGTTGGACAGGGCCTTGAGCGGGGACACATAGAGCCAGAGACAGGCCTCGGGCAGGCCGTCGCCCTGCAACGCCTCCTGGACCAGGCCATCCAGCACGGCGAAGAAGGCGGTCAGCGTCTTGCCCGAGCCGGTGGGGGCCGCCACCAGCACCGAGGCGCCGACGCGAATGGCCGGCCAGGCCTGCAGTTGCGCTTCGGTCGGGGCGGGAAAGCGCGTCGTGAACCAGCTGCGCGGCGCGTCGTGAAAGTCCGCCAGGACGGCGGCAGTCGTGTTCGAGGTCATGCGCTCAATATGGGAGTGGCCAGCAGGGGCCACAACCCAGGCCGACCGGCGGCTCAGGCGATGCGATTGCGCAATTCGCCCCCCTCCAGCATGGTTTCGAGGTTGGCCAGCATCACCTGCTGCTGGGCCTGTTGAGCCGAGGCTGCATTGGCCGCGACATGGGGACTGAGCACCAGGTTGGGCTGCTGGCGCAGGCGTTCGGGCACCTCGGGTTCGCGGGCGAAGACATCCAGCGCCGCGCCGGCGATCACTCCCTGCTCCAGGGCCTCGGCCAGGGCCTCTTCGTCGACCACGCTGCCGCGGGAGATATTGACCAGATGGCCCTCCGCGCCCAGCGCGGCCAGGACCCCGGCATCCACCGCGCCCACGGTCTCGGCGCTGGCGCGGACCGCCACCACCAGCACATCGCTCCAGCGCGCCAGCTCCAGCAGACTGCCGTGATAGGCGTAGTCCAGCCCCTCCCGCGGCGAGCGATTGAAGTAGCCGATCTCCATGTCGAAGGCCTCGCCGCGGCGGGCGATGCGCCGGCCGATCTCGCCCAGGCCATAGATGCCCAGGCGCCGTCCGGCCAGGCCCGGGACCTGGGGCATGCGCTCGACGGCATTGCCCTGCCAGCGACCGCTGCGGACGAAGGCATCGCCCTGCAACAGGCGACGGGCGCTGGCCAGGATCAGGCCAAAGGTGAATTCCGCCACGGCGGTGGCGTTGGCGTCACCGGCGGTGGTCACGGCGATGCCGCGCTCGCGACAGGCCGTCAGGTCGACTCCCTCGTAGCCGGTGCCATAGCAGGCCACCAGGCGCAGGGCCGGCAGGGCGTCCAGCAGCGCGGCGCGGGTCGGCAGGCCGCCGATGGTCAGCAGGGCCACGGCCTCCTCGGCCCCGGCGGGCAGCGCCGCGGGATCGGCTGAAGGAAAGGGACCCAGGACCCGGTAGTGAGCTTCGAGCCGGGTCACCAGTCCCTGGGGCAATTGCGGGGCCATCAGCAGCGTCGGTTTCATCTTGTAATACTTTCCCTGGCCAAAAACCCCAGCGTCGCCAGCGGGAGGCATGGTCGTCAACCATTCTCTTTAGGCTGCCGCTTTCGGCCCTGTTCACCCAGGCCTCGACCTCGATCCAAGTCCTTGATAGGACTAAGTTTTCGCGCAACTTGTCAACCTGGTATCAGGTCCGATCGGCGTTCGCCAAACCACAGAGGGATTTTTTGGTATGAGTAGAGTTTTTCGCCAGGCCGGCACCGCCGCCTGCCTCGCCCTGCTTGCCAGCAGCCTGCCGCTGAACGCCGTGGCGCTGGAATTCAGTGGCTACGGCCGGGTAGGTGTCGGTGGCGCTGCGGAAGGCGGCAAACAGAGCTGCTTCCAGCTGCCCGGGGCACCCGCCAAGTACCGGCTGGGTAATGAATGCGAGACCTACTGGGAACTCGAACTGCACCAGACCCTGTACAAGGGCGTCGATGGCACCGAACTCAAGGTGCACGGCATGGCCAGCCTCTACAACGTCTACGACCAGACCCCCACCTTCAGCGGCGACAACGGCAACGTGCGCCTGCCGCAGATCTGGACCAGTCTCAGCCTGCCGGCGCTCAATGGCGGCGGACTCTGGGCCGGGCGCCGCTACTACAAGCGTCACGACATCCATATCAACGACTTCTACTACTGGAATCCGAGCGGCACCGGTTTCGGCGTGGAGGACTACGGCCTGGGCGACAGCGGCCTGCGGCTGAGCTACGCCTTCAGTCGTGAAGACAACATCGACCAGCCGGACAAGGCCAACCGCCACGACCTGAACCTGGGCGGCATCAAGACCAATCCCGGCGGCGAGATCGAACTGGGACTGTCCTATATCCAGCGCGCCGGCCAGGTGCAGAACGCCCACAGCGGCTGGTCGGCCACCGCCGAGCACAAGCAGTCGCAGTTCTTTGGCGGGGTCAATGTCTTCACCGTGCAATACGGGCGCGGTCCGGGCACCGGCCTGGGCGCCACCGGCAGCCTGACCGCCGACCGGGATTACGAGAGCCTGCGCGTGCTCGAATCGCCGCGCTGGCAGCTCACCCCGCGCTTTGGTGGCCAGTTGCTGGCGCTCTATCAGCGCGACCGGGCGCCCGGCGATGGCGGCCAGACCTGGTATTCCTTCGGCGTGCGGCCCAGCTATGCCTTCACCCGCCTGTTCAAGCTGCAGGTGGAGTTCGGCCACGACCAGATCCACCCCGACAGCGGTGCCACCCGCACGCTGAACAAGATCACCGTGGCGCCGACCCTGGCGCTGGGCGGCATGGGGCTGATGGACCGGCCGGAGATCCGCCTCTACTGGACCTACGCCAGCTGGAACCGCGGCGCCCAGGACGCTGCCGTGGCCGGTACGGCGCTGTCGGACAGCGGTGCCTTCGGCGATTCCCGCCACGGCAACAACTTCGGTGTGCAACTGGAAACCTGGTGGTAGAGAGCGGCAAGCGAGACCGCCCGTCATAACCGGGCGAACTAAACTTATGCCGCCCGGTCGGTTTCCTGACAACCAAAAGGCCGACCAGGGAGAACGCCATGAATCCTCTCGCCCGCGAGCTGCCCGCAGCGAATGACACCGCCACCACCCTGCTCGACCGCTTCCAGCGCGTGCGCAGGGCCAGCGAGGCCCTGTGCGCCCCGCTTACCGTCGAGGATTACGTCATCCAGAGTATGGCCGACGTCAGTCCGCCGAAATGGCACCTGGCCCACGTCACCTGGTTCTTCGAGGCCTTCATCCTCAAGCCCTTCCTCAAGGGTTACCAGACGCCCAATCCGGCTTACGACTACCTGTTCAACTCCTATTACGAGACCCATGGCAAGCCCTTTCCCCGGGCGGCCCGCGGACATTTGTCGCGACCGGGCGTGGACGACGTCTATCGCTTTCGGGCGGCGGTGGACAGCGCCATGGCCGAGCTGCTCAGTGCGCCGCCCGCCGAACACGCCGCCGAGATCGCCCGACGCCTGGAGCTGGGTCTGCACCACGAGCAGCAGCACCAGGAATTGCTGCTCATGGACATCAAGCACATCCTGGCGCAGAACCCGCTGCACCCGGTCTATCGCGCCGACCTGGCCAAGGGCCCCACAGCGCCGATGGCGCCCCTGGGCTGGGAAAGCCATCCAGGCGGCGTCCGGCATGTCGGCCATGGCGGCGAAGGCTTCGCCTTCGATTGCGAGACGCCGGTCCACCGCCAGTTCGTCGATGACTTCCAGCTGGCCGATCGGTTGGTCACCAATGGCGAATACCTGGCCTTCATCGAAGACAATGGCTACGGCCGCAGCGATCTCTGGCTGTCCGACGGCGCCGCGGCCATCCGCAGCCTTGGCTGGCAGGCGCCGCTGTACTGGCAGAAGCTCGATGGCGTCTGGCACCACTTCACCCTGGGCGGCCTGACTCCCGTCGATCCGGCTGCACCGGTCTGCCACCTGAGCTTCTATGAAGCCGATGCCTACGCCAGCTGGGCGGGCGCCCGGCTGCCCACCGAGGCGGAATGGGAAACCGTGGCGGCGCGCCAGCCGATCCAGGGCAACTTCGTCGAGCAGGATCACCTGCAACCGGTCGGTAGCGCGGGCCAGGGCATGCGCCAGCTGTTCGGCGACGTCTGGGAATGGACCGGCAGCGCCTTCCGCCCCTACCCCGGCTTCAAGCCGTTGCCGGGCAGCCTGGGCGAATACAACGGCAAGTTCATGTCCGGTCAGATGGTCCTGCGCGGGGGCTGCTGCGCCACGCCCCAGGACCATGTGCGTGCCTCCTACCGCAACTTCTTCTATCCCACCATGCGCTGGCAGTTCTCCGGCCTGCGCCTGGCCAGAGAGGTCTGACCCATGGCCCTAGCCGTGCGCTTCTTCGATCAGCAACCGGTGACCGTCGCCGACAGCTCACTGCGGGACGATGTGCTCCAGGGCTTCGCCCAGACCCCCAAGGCGCTGTCGCCCAAGTACTTCTACGATCAGCGTGGCTCCGAGCTGTTCGAGGCCATCACCCGGCAGCCCGAGTACTATCCCACCCGCACCGAAGAGGCCATCCTGACCAAGGCGGCCGGTGAGATCGCGCGCCTGGCCGGGCGCGACGCCGCTCTGGTGGAGCTGGGCAGCGGGGCCAGTCGCAAGGTGCGCCTACTGCTGGAAGCCATGCACCCGGCCGGCTACCTGGGCATCGACATCTCTCGGGACTTCCTGCTCAGCAGTACCCAGCGCCTGGCGGCCGACTATCCCTGGCTGGACGTCAGCGCCGCCTGCGCCGACTTCAGTCGACCCATGACCCTGCCCGACAGTCTCGACGGCCTGCGTCCCATCGCCTTCTTTCCGGGTTCGAGCATCGGCAACTTCACCCCGGAAGAAGCCGGCGTCTTCCTGCGCAACCTGCACCGGATGCTGCCGGCGACCGGGGGCCTGCTGATCGGGGTGGACCTGATCAAGGACAGGGCGCGGCTGGATGCGGCCTACAACGATGCCGCGGGAGTGACCGCCGACTTCAATCTCAACCTGCTGGAACGCATCCGCCGCGAGCTGGACACCGATCTGGAGCCGCAGCGCTTCCGCCACCTGGCCTTCTTCAACGAAGAACAGGCGCGCATCGAGATGCACCTGGTCAGCACCCGCGACCAGACCGTACGTCTCGAAGGCCGCCGCTTCACCTTCCGCGAAGGCGAGCGACTGCATACCGAGAATTCCTACAAGTACAGCCTGGAGAGTTTTCGCGCCCTGGCCGAAGACGCCGGTTTCAGACAGGTGCGGGTGTGGACCGATCCCCAGGCGCTGTTCGCCGTCTTCTACTTCGCGGCCTGAGCCTTTCGACAGATAAATGACAACTGGGAAGACTGTGAGGCGGGTAGTGAGGGAACTCTCGACCCGATCACGCTCTAAGTAGCAATCTGCTACTACAGCGCACCGAGACGTTGCTATGGAGCCTGCTCCACTCACTGCGGCCAATGAACGCCAGCGTCTTGCACTGCTGCGCGATCTCGCCTTGATCGACCGTCCTGCCGACCGTGCCTTCCAGGATCTCACCGAGCTCTGCGCGCGGCTGTTCGATGTCCCCTACGCCATGATCTGCTTTCTGGACGGCCAGCAGGTCCATTGCCGAGCCACCGTGGGCTGTGCGCCCCTGACCGTGCCGCGCACCCAGTCGTTCTGCCAGCACCTGCAGGAAACCAGCCTGCCGCTGCAGGTGGAAGATGCCCGGGACGACGCCCGCTTCGCCGCTCTCCAGGTGGTCACCAGCGCGCCCCACATCCGCTATTACCTGGGCGCACCGCTGCGCACCGCCGAAGGACTGATGCTCGGCAGCCTCTGCCTGTTCGATTCGGCACCCCGTGCCGCCCTGCCCCAGGATCGGCTGATCGCGCTGCAGCAACTGGCCGCCCTCGCCAGCCAGCACATCGAACTGCTGCGCACCGAAGCCTTCTGGGACCCGGTCACCCAGTTGCCGAATGGCCAGCGCTTCATCGAGGATGCCGAAGCCCTGACCCGTGCCGGCATCAGCGTGGTGGCCGTGGCAGCCGACCTGTTCGCCCAGAGCTATCTCAACGATTTCATCAAGGCCATGGGCCAGGCTCACTTCGATGGCCTGCAACGCGCCATCAAGCAGCACCTCCGCCGCCTGCTGCCGGCCGAGCAACCGCTGTATCGCCTCGGACCGGCCCGCTTCGGCTTTCTGCTGCACGACGCCGACGAGACCGCGCAACGGGCGCTGCTCGAACGCCTGCAGGAGGAATTGACCGGGGTGCTCGACTACAACGGCATTCCCATCCAGACCCGCCTGGGCCTGGGGATCATGTCCCTGACCGACGATCACCCCACCGACTGGCTGCGTGCCCTGATCGCCACCGCCGACGATGCCCGCGCCGAGATGCGCGGCTGCCGGCATTTCGATCCGCAGCACGATGCCGCCTACCGCCGCGCCTTCGCCCTGCTCAGCGCCCTGCCCCAGGCGCTGCGCGCCGAGGACCAGCTGAGCCTGGTCTACCAGCCGCGCATCGACCTGGCCACCGGGCGCTGCCACAGCGTCGAGGCGCTGTTGCGCTGGCAACATCCGCACCTGGGGCCGGTCAGTCCGGCGGAATTCATTCCACTGGCGGAAAAGACCGCGCTGATCACCGCCCTGAGTCGCTGGGTGATGCAACAGGCGATCAGCCAGGCCTACATCTGGCAGCGCGACGGCCGGAGTCTGGGCGTGGCGATCAACATCTCCGCCCATGACCTGAACGATCCGGACTTCACCGAGCAGACCACCGAGCTGCTGCAGCGTTATCCGGTCAATCCCCGCCGGCTGGAACTGGAGGTCACCGAGAACGCCCTGCTGGGTGACGTGGCGCTGATCCATCGCCAGCTGGCCGCCCTGCGCGAACTGGGCATCGGCATCGCCATCGACGACTTCGGGACCGGCTACAACAACCTCTCGCACCTGCGCGAGTTGCCGGCCGACACCATCAAGATCGATCGCAGCTTCGTCCGCGAACTGACCCATCGCACCAAGGACCGGCTGATCGTCAGCTCGCTGATCGAGCTGTCCCACCAGCTGGGCTTCCGCATCACCGCCGAGGGCATCGAGACCGCCGAGGCCCTGGCCAGCCTGCTGGCCATGGGCTGCGACGAAGGCCAGGGCTTCTGGATCGGCAAGCCCATGCCCGAACCGGAGTTGCAGGCCTGGCTGCTGATCCAGCAACCGGATCTGCAACGCTCGACCCGCCGCGCCCCGGTCTTCCAGCTGTTCGACAACACCGCCAAGCACTGAGCCCGCCCTGCCCCGCGGTCGCGCCGCGGGTTGGCGCCTCAGGCCCGGCGCGGGATCACTCCTGGGTGCGCTTGCGCGGCGGCGCGAAGCCGTCGGCCGAAGTCGGCACCAGGGCGCCGGGGCGGCGCTCGGACTTGGGTTTGGCCTTGGTCTTGGCCTTGCCGTCCTTCTTGCCCTCGGTCTTTTTCTTCTTCACGCCGGCAGCCTTGCCCGACGCCTTGAGCTTTTTCGGGCCGTTGTAGCTGGCCTTGAGACCCGGCAGATGACGGCGCTCGAATCTCAGCTTGAGATAGCGCTCGATGCTGGACATCAGATTCCAGTCGCCGTGGGTGACGAAGGAGATCGCCGTACCCGCCTCGCCCGCGCGCCCGGTGCGGCCGATGCGGTGGACGTATTCGTCGCCACTGCGCGGCAGGTCGTAATTGATCACCAGGTCGAGGCCTTCGACGTCCAGGCCGCGGGCGGCCACGTCGGTGGCGATCAGCACCTTGACCGCGCCGCTCTGCAGCCGCTCCACGGCCAGCTTGCGGTCCTTGGTGTCCTTGTCGCCGTGCAGCACGAAGACCTTGAGGCCCTCGGCCACCAGGCGGCCGGTGAGGCGATCGGCCTGCACCTTGGTGTTGGTGAAGACGATGGCCTTGCGATAGGTCTCGTTGGCCAGCAGCCACTGCAGCAGGCGCTCCTTGTGCGGCGGCTCGTCGGCCAGGATCACCTGCTGCACCACGGCTTCGTTCAGTTCGCCGGTACGGTCCAGCATGAGATTCTGCGGCTCGCGCAGGACCTGCTCGACCACCTGACGCAGACTGTTGCCACCGCTGGTCGCGGAGAACAGCAGGGTCTGGCGACCTTCCCGCTCGCAGCTCGCGGCGATCTGCAGCACGTCCTCGGAGAAGCCCATGTCGAGCATGCGGTCGGCTTCGTCGAGCACCAGCATCTCGATGTCTTTCAGGTTGACGTTGCCGGCGTTGCGCTGCTCCAGCAGGCGACCGGGAGTGGCCACCAGGATCTCCGGATTCTTGCGCAGGCCGGCGGCCTGGACACGGAAGTCCTCGCCGCCGATCACCAGGCCGGCCTTGAGAAAGGTGAACTGGCCGAAGCGTTCGATTTCCTTGGCGGTCTGCTGGGCCAGCTCGCGGGTCGGCAGCAGGATCAGCGCGCGGGCGCCGGAGCGCGGCTTGGGATCCTTGAGCAGGCGATCCAGCAGCGGCAGCAGGAAGGCGGCGGTCTTGCCGCTGCCGGTGCGGGCGGTGACGCGCAGGTCATGACCTGCCAGGGCCGGGCCCACGGCAGCGGCCTGGACCGGAGTGGGCGTCTTGAAGCCCAGGGTATCGAGGGCCTTGAGCAGGCGCTCGTGCAGAGCGAGTTCGGTAAACACGGGTAGACCTCGGTAAAGAAAGGGCGGCCGCCGCGGGCGACCGCGGGTGATCAGGGGACCAGACGGCTGCGGAACAGCGCCTGGTGCTCGCGGCACTGGGCGGCGGCCAGCAGGAAGACGCCATGGCCGCCGCGCTCGAATTCGAGCCAGGTGAAATCGACTTCCGGATAGAGCGCCTCGACATGGACCTGGCTGTTGCCCACCTCCACGACGAGGATTCCCTGTTCGGTGAGGTGATCCGCGGCCTCGGCCAGCATCCGCCGCACCAGGTCCAGGCCGTCTTCACCACAGGCCAGGCCCAGGGCCGGTTCGTGCTGGTACTCGGCCGGCATGTCGGCGAAGTCCTCGGCATCCACATAGGGCGGATTGCTGACGATCAGGTCGAAACGCTGCCCCGGCAGTCCGGCGAAGCCGTCGCCCTGGACGGTATAGACGCGCTCCTCCAGGTCGTGGCGCTCGATGTTCTGCCAGGCCACTTCGAGGGCGTCGTAGGACAGATCGCCCAGGGCCACCTCGGCCTCGGGGAAGGCATAGGCGCAGGCGATGCCGATGCAGCCCGAACCGGTGCAGAGATCGAGGATGCGCGCCGGCGCGGCCGGCAGCCAGGGCGCGAATTGCGCGTCGATCAGCTCGCCGATGGGCGAGCGCGGCACCAGCACCCGCTCGTCGACGGTGAACGGCAGGCCGCAGAACCAGGCTTCGCCGAGCAGATAGGCGGTCGGCACACGCTCCTGGATGCGCTTGTGCAGGAGCACCCCGAGTGCGTAGCGCTCGTCGTCCTCCAGGGCGCAGTCCAGGTAGCGATCAGCGGTGTCCCAGGGCAGGTGCACGGCGCCCAGCACCAGGGCGCGGGCCTCGTCCCAGGCGTTGTCGTGGCCATGGCCGAAGAACAGCTCTTCGGCATGGAAGCGGCTGACGGCCCAGCGGATGTGGTCGCGCAAGGTGCGCAGGCGGGATTCGCTCATGAAAGGCTCCGGATGATCAGCCGCGCATTCTAACCCGCGCCCGGTCCGCCTGCAGGAACTTAACGTCGGAGGCCCTCTTCCTAACCTTAAAGGTCCAACGAGGAGAATGTCATGAGCAAGACCGTAGCCGATCATCTCTGGGAGCGCCTTGGCCAGTGGCACGTCGAGCGCGTCTTCGGTTACCCCGGCGATGGCATCAACGGCATCATGGGCGCCCTGAGTCGGGTGGCCGACCAGTTCGACTACGTGCGGGTGCGCCACGAGGAGATGGCCGCCTTCATGGCCTGCGCTCATGCCAAGTTCACCGGCGAGGTGGGCGTCTGCCTGGCCACCTCCGGGCCCGGGGCCATTCACCTGCTCAACGGCCTGTACGACGCCAAGATGGACCATATGCCGGTGGTCGCCCTGGTCGGCCAGCAGGCCGCCTCTTCACTGGGCAGCGATTATCAGCAGGAAGTCGACCTGCACACTTTGTTCAAGGACGTCTCCGCCTATGTGGAGACGGTGGTGCATCCGGCGCAGCTGCGCCATGTCATCGACCGCGCCTTCCGCGTGGCCATCGCCGAGCGCCAGGCGGCGACGGTGATCATCCCCAACGACATCCAGCAGCTGCCGGCGGTGGAAAGTCCGCCGCACCAGCACGCCAATGTCCTTTCCGGGGCCGGTGCCATCCCGCCGCGACCCTATGCCCAGGAAGACGACCTGCAGGCCGCCGCGGACATCCTCAATGCCGGCAGGAAGGTAGCCCTGCTGGTGGGCGCCGGCGCCCTGCAGGCGCGCAGCGAGGTGATGGCGGTGGCCGAGAAGCTCAGCGCCGGGGTGGCCAAGGCGCTGCTGGGCAAGGGCGTACTCTCCGACGAACTGCCCTATGTCACCGGCGCCATCGGTCTGCTCGGCACCGAAGCCAGCGATCTGCTGATGAAGGAATGCGACACCCTGCTGATCGTCGGCTCGACCTTCCCCTATACCGAATTCCTGCCTCAGGAAGGCCAGGCACGAGCGGTGCAGATCGACCTGCATGCGCGCAACATCAGCATGAGATATCCCATCGAGCAGCCGTTGCTGGGCGATGCCGGCGAGACCCTGAGACGCCTGCTGCCACTACTGGAGAGCAAACCCCACGACAAATGGCGCGCGCGCATCGAAAAGAGCGTGGCCGCTTCCTGGCACTCCATCGAACAGCGCGCCCTGGCGCCCGCCGAGCCGATCAATCCGCAGCGGGTGTTCCACGAACTTTCCAGCCAGTTGCCGCAGGATGCCATTCTCTGCGGCGACAGCGGCTCCCACACCAACTGGTATGCCCGCGACATCCGCATGCGCGGGCAGATGCTGGGGTCGCTGTCGGGCAAGCTGGCGACCGTGGGCTGCGGCATTCCCTATGCCATCGCGGCCAAGTTCGCCCATCCGGATCGCCCGGTGATCGCCCTGGTGGGCGATGGCGCCATGCAGATGAACGGCAACGCCGAACTGGTCACCCTGCAGCAGTACTGGAAGAGATTCAGCAATCCGACCTTTATCGTCATGGTGCTCAACAACGGCGACCTCAATCAGGTGACCTGGGAGCAGCGTGCCCTGGCCGGGGATCCCAAATTCGCCCCGGCCCAGGATGTGCTCGATTTCCCCTATGCCCGCTATGGCGAATTGCTCGGCTTCAAGGGCCTGCACATCCACCGCCCGGACGAGGTGGCCGATGCCTGGCAGCAGGCCTTCGAAGCGGATAGGCCGGTGGTGCTGGAATTCGTCACCGACCCCAGCGTGCCGCCGCTGCCGCCGCATATCAGCTTCGAGCAGGCCAGGGCCTTCCTCGGCGCTATCGCCAGTAGCGATCCGAATCGCTGGGACATGCTCAAGCAGGGCGCCCGCCAGCTGCTGCGCTAGCCCGCGCCGCTCAGGCTCGCCAAGCAACGCCGAGGCGTATAACCTCGGCGGCCTTAATGAGCCTGGGGTATGAGCATGCAGTTGCCCGAGCACGACCGTTTCGATCCGCCGCCGCTGCGCCTGCGGCGGCCCTTTCTGACCTCCCTCGCCGCCGGCCTCGGCACCCTCTCGGTATTGACCGGCCTGGCGGCGCTGCTGGCGGGCGGTGCCGCCCTGCTGCAGCTACCGCAGCTGACGCCCTATCTGAGCCTGACCCGCGAGACCGCCCAGGGCTTCCTGGGTGGCGGTGCGCTGCTCTTGCTCATGGGGCTCTGGTTGCGTCGCCGCAGCCAGCGGCGCTGGCGCTATCGCAATGCCTTAAGCCTCGCTCCCGAGCTCAGGCGGCGACGCTAGCTAGCGCTGCCGCAGGCGGGCCAGGCCACCGCCAAGCAGTCCGGTGAGGCAACCCAGCACCAGACCGCCGACATGGGCGCCATTGGCGATGGAGCCGAAGCCGAGCAGATCGAAGACGCCGGTCAGGCAGATCACCAGCCAGATCAGCATCATGGCCACCACGCCACGGGGCATGCGATAGGCCGGATTGGGCGCCAGCCACTGGAACAGCCAGCAATGGCCGAGCAGGCCATAGAGCACGCCGGACAGGCCGCCGAACAGCGCCGGCCCGGTCCAGGCGTACTGCACCAGGTTGGAGCCGGCGGCGAACACCAGGGTCAGGAGCAGCAGCATCAGGCCGCCCTGGCGGAATTCGATGCGCCGGCCCAGCTCCCAGTACCAGAGGGCGTTCATCGCCAGATGCAGCAGGCCGAAGTGCAGGAAGATCGGGGTGACCAGTCGCCACCATTCGCCGCGGGCCAGGCTGGCGTCGAGATCGAGGAAGGCGATGTGCTCGGCGTCGATCAGGCGGAATTCCTGCAGCGTCAGGTAGTGGATCAGCGCCAGGTTGTCACCCAGTTCGGTGGCCAGGCCCAGCAGCAGGGTGACGGCGAGAAAGACGGCGCTAACCGGGCTGGCCTTGAGTTGCGCCAGCAGCCCGAAGCCCCGCGGTCCGCGCGCCGCCTGGACCTCGCCGCGCGGATCGCCGTCGGGATAGCGTTCATAGAGGGTGCGGGTCTCCTCGACCCGCGCCGGGTCCAGCACCCAGAGCACCTGGCTGTCGCCCTCTTCCACCACCCGGTGGCGGATCTGCAGGCGCCGCAGCAGGCGGGTGAAGCCCAGCAGATCGCGGCCCAGGGGCACGCGCAGCACGGGTTGCGGCTGGTTCATCGCCCCTCCTCGCGCTGCACGTCGATCCAGACGAACTTGGCCGGGTCGATCTGGCGCTCGTCGTCGAGGCGGTAGGCCACCAGCTTGCCGTACTTGACCGCACTGTAGTCCAGGCAGGCCAGGTTCGGCCGCAGGGGTTCGGGATGGCCATCGCGCCAGTAGTGACCGACGAACAGCATCGGCTCATCCTCGCCATAGCAGAGCAACCCGGCCTTTTCCTCGTCGCTCAAGGGTTCGCAGGCGATTTCCGCCGGCAAGGCATCGGGCTGGAAGACCACGTCGCCATAGGTCTGGGGATCGCTCTCCCAGAACTTGGTGCGAAAGCGCGCCCGCACATAGCCATCGCTACCGGTGAGGCGCAGGCCATGGGGCAAGGGCAGCGACACGCCATTGAGCAGGCGCGAGGCGACCCGACTGGCCAGGCTGCCACCGACGATGGACTGGCGCACGAAGTCCTCGTCGATGCAGGCATCCGGATAGTGGTGGAGGAATTCGTCGATCAGCCGCTGATCCCAGCAGGCATGGACGATGCGGAAGTGCCCGAAGTCCTTGCACAGCGGCAGCTGGTAGAGCCAGCGCAGGTGGTCCTGCCACTCGCCGGGATGGTCGGCGAAGGCCGCCAGGGTCTCCTGGATCAGCTGGCGATGGCGCGGCGTGTGCTCGCGCACCCAGGTCTGGCCGGTGCCGGGCAGCGCCGGGGTGTGCCAGGCCAGGGCATTAAGTTCGTGATTGCCGAGGATGCAGTGGGCATGGCCGCCCTCGACCATGGCCCGCACCCGGCGCAGGGAGCCGCGGATGCGCGGCCCGCGATCGACCAGGTCACCGAGAAAGATCGCCTGGCGCTCCGGGTGCTGCCAGACGCCGTCCACCTGCCGGTAGTCAAGGCGCTCCAGTAGCAGGTCCAGGGTATGGGCGCAGCCGTGGAGATCGCCGATCAGATCGTAGCCCAGGGGCATCAGTCGTCTCCCAGCCGACTGCCCCAGCCGAGCTTGGTCCGGCAGATCTCGTAGTAGTTGTGATCCAGCGGATGGATCAGCCTGAGTTTGTGCGGCTTCTTCTGAATGGTCACGGTATCGCCGGGTGCGCAGGTGAAATGATTCTGGCCATCACATGAGACCTGCGGATAGATCGTCATGTTCGGCGACACCAGGATCGACAGGGTGCTGTCACCGGACACCACGATGGGTCGGCTGGACAGGGTGTGGGGATACATGGGCACCACCACGATGGCATCCAGCTTGGGATGCATGATGGGGCCGCCGGCCGACAGCGAGTAGGCGGTGGAGCCGGTGGGGGTGGCGACGATCAGGCCGTCGGCGCGCTGGCTGCAGACGAACTGGCCGTCGATGTACAGCTCGAATTCGATCATCCGGGTGGACTTGCCCGGGTGCAGCACCACGTCGTTGAGGGCATCGCCCTGGCCGATCATCTCGCCGCCGCGCTCGACGAAGGCGTCCAGCAGGAAACGCGTCTCCATCAGGTACTGGCCGTCGAGCACCTCGGCGACCTTGGTCTCCAGTTCGTCGGGACGGATGTCGGTGAGAAAGCCCAGCTTGCCGCGGTTGATGCCCAGCACCGGCACCCGCGGCCGTACCAGGGCGCGGGCGGCGCCGAGCAGGCTGCCGTCGCCGCCGACCACGATCACCAGGTCGCAGATCTCGCCCATGAGCTTGCGCGACACCGTTTGCAGGCCATGCCCGGGCAGCACCTCGGCGATGGTGTTTTCCAGGATGACGTTGCGCCCGCGTTGCAGCAGAAAGGTCTTGAGCCGGCGGATGGTGTCCAGCACCTGGGTGCTGCCGAGTCGACCGATGATGCCGATGTTACGAAAGGAGTCCATGACGCGCCGGCGGCCCCGTTGGCTGGAAAGTGCGGAAAGTATGGGCGAAAGGCCGTGGCAGCGGCAAACCGCCCTCATCCGACCGCGGGTCGCCGCCAGTGATCCGCAGCGGCCCGGCTTGGCCTATGCTGGCACCATGACGCCCTTCGCCGAGCTGCACGCCCTGCCCCGCCGCCTGAGCCAGCCCCAGGTGCGCGACCTCGCCTGGACGCTGATCGCCCCGCCCCTGCTGGAAGCCGCCGACACCCGCCATCCGCTGGCCGCCAGCGACTGGGCGAGCGAACCCGGCAGACTGGCCGCCTGGCTGCGGCAACAGGACGCGGCACCCCAGGCCCTGGCGGCCTGGCTTGCCCAAGGCAGCGACCGCCGACTGGGGCGCCAGTACGAAAGACTGTGGCAATTCGCCCTGGAACGGGCACCGGGGCTCAGGTTGCGCGCGGCCAACCTGCCCCTGCGCGACGGCGACCGTACCCTGGGCGAACTGGACCTGCTGGTGGAAGACGCCGAGGGGGTCCATCACCTGGAGCTGGCGGTGAAGTTCTACCTGGGCGAAGGCCCAGCGGAGGCACCGCGCTGGCTGGGTCCGGGCGGCGAAGACCAGCTGGCGCGCAAACTCGCCCATCTGCGCCAGCGCCAGCTGCCGCTGTCGGCCACGCCCCTGGCCCAGGCCAGCCTGGCGGCGCTGGACATCGCCCCGCCGCGGGCAGCGCTGTGGCTGGGCGGCTATCTGTTCCAGCCGCTCGACCGCACCCTGCCCTGGCCGGCTGGCGCCCTGCCACCCCAGCAACCCCAGCTGTGGTGCGAGCGGCAGCTGTTGCCGGACGGCCCCTGGGAAGTGCTGCCCAAGGGTCACTGGCTGGCACCTGCCGTCGTCGACACGCCCTGCCTGCCGCTGCCGGACGGCGAGCCGAGCTGGCCGCAATTGCTGGTGCGGCGCGATGCACGCGGCGACGAAGAGGCGCGGCTGTTCCTGGTGCCTGCGGGCTGGCCGGTTCAGCCGCCGACCCACTTCGCCAGCTGAGGCTCCAGCGCACGGCGACCCTGCAGGCCACCGCTGTGGACCAGCACCAGGCGACTGCCCGGGGCCAGCGCGCCGCCCTCGATTGCCTGGCGCAGGGCCAGCCAGAGCTTGCCGGTATAGAGCGGCTCCAGGGCGATCCCAGTCTGCGCCTCGAATTCCGCCATGGCCCGCGCCAGCTCGGCATCAAGGCGGCCGAAGCCGCCGCGGCTGGCGTCCAGCAGGCGCCAATTGGCGCCGGTGTGCTGCGCGAGCAGCCGGTCGAGCGTGGCTTCGACGCCATGCCCGGGTGGCACCGCCGCGCCGCCCACCACCTGCCAGGCGGGATCGGCGGCACGGATCACCCCGGCCAGGGTGGTACCGGTGCCGGCAGCCAGCCAGAGTTGCTGGCAATCGGGCCAGCCCAGGGCGGCGAGTCCCTGTCGCAGTTCCGTGACGATGGCCGCGCAGGCCGCGGCGGCCTGCTCATCGCAGCCGCCTTCGGGAATGGACAGCAACTCGGGATAGCGCGCCTGCCAGGGCTGCCAGAAGTCGGCCGCATGGCGGCGGCGATAGCCGCCATAGCCGAGCCAGTGCAGGGTCATGCCATTGGCCTGCAGATCCTCGACGGTGGGCGTCCGGCAGGGCTCGCCACGCAAGAGGCCGACGGTGGCGAAGCCTTCCTCCCGGCCCAGGGCGGCCAGCGCATGCAGATGGTTGGAGTGGGCACCGCCGAGGCTGATGAGCCCGCGGCCCTCGCCCCGGGCCAGGCGTTCGCGCCAGGGCCGCAGCTTGTAGGCCTTGTTGCCGTTATGCCCGGCCGGGCGCTGATCCAGGCGCAGCACCGCCAGGCGCAGGTCCCGCGCCGTCAGGATGGCGAGTTGCACCTCCTGGAGCACGGCGGGCGAAGGAAAGATCATCAACCGGGGAGTCAGAGATTGGCGACGTCGCCATCGCTGTCATCGCCGCGGTGCTCGGCGCACCGGGTCGAGCGCAGCGGATCGAACTGGGCGGGATGCTCCACCCGTACCACCGGCCGTCGGCAGCGCTCGCCCTCCACCTCGGCCTGGCAGACCGGCTGCTGGTGATGCTCCAGCCAGCGCTGGTACTGCTCACGACTGACCTTGCAGTGCTCGGCGACATAACCCAGGGGATCGGTGCTGAAACGCGGAACGTCCTGGCGACTGAGGATCAGATGACCAGCGCCGGGCTGGAAGGTGACGAACAGGATGCCCTGGCGCGCCAGGCGCCCCAGCTGGCCTTCGTTGCTGTCGCCGATCAGCTGGGTGCAGCGCTCGCGCAGCTGGCGGATGTCTTCCTGCAACTGGCCGTCCAGCTCGTCGCGGTACTTGAGCTCCACCTCGCGGATGGTCAGCTGGTTCTTCAGCTCGCCCACGGCGGCGGCCACCCGGGCCTCGCTCTCGGCTTCGGACTGGATGCGCAACGCCTCGATCTTGTAGAGGGCGTTGCGCTCCAGGGTGCGCATTTGCTCGTTGAGTTCCTCGCGCTGCTGGCGGGCCTGCTCGTGCTGCTGCTCCAGGTGCTGGGCCAGGGCGGCATAGCGCACCTCCAGCTCGGCCTTGGCCGCGCGTACCTCGTCGGCGTCGCGCTGCAGCCGTGCCAGGTCTTCCTGGTGCTGGCGGGTCAGGGTCAGCAGCCGGGTACGCTGACCGGCGATCAGCTTGTCCAGCGCCTCCTGGTGTTCCTGGGCGAGGATGCGCCGGACCCGTTCGAGACGGGCCTCGACATCGATGCCGTCGGCGGCGCTGGGGTGGTATTCCCCGGCCAGCTCCACCTCGCCATCGCGCGGCGCGACCAGGCCCAGGCAATCGCGGATCGCCTGCCAGTCGTCGTGCTCGGTCTCGCTGCGCGGATCCCAGAGATCGCCCTGGTGCCAGGAAATCGGACAGTGGCTGCGGCTGGCCAGGCGGATCGGTCCGGCGCCAAGGTCGGGGCCGACATCGCCGCGCTCGGCCAGCTCGCCCAGCGGCAGGTCCCATTCCGGCAGCGGTTTGCCCTGGGCATCGAAGGCCAGCAGGAAAAACACCGCGGCCTTGACCCGGCGGTGGTCGTCCAGCAGCAGATAGACGAAGCGATGGCGCCGTCCGGCGCAGTCGAGCAGCGTCTGGTCGCCCTGCCAGAGCGCCTGAAAATCGGGAAACAGCAAGGCGCGATTCACACCCTGGTCGCCGAACCCCAGCACCACCGGGGTCAGTACCGCCTCTTCGTTCAACGTCTCTGCCATCTCTCGCCGCGTGCTCTGTCGATCCCACATGAATACCGAGGCCGGCGTCTCGCCAGCTGGCGACCGGACCTGCGTCCGCCCGCCGACCTCTGGCGGCAACGCGGTTGACCCGCGTCTCCGCCCGACTTCTCCGAGGCGCCGGGCCCCCACCCGACGCATCAGGACGGCAGCTTAGCCAATCCTGGTCGGCGGGATGGAAGAGAGGCCAGACATTGGGACGAGGGTCGGTCCGGAACCGATGTTATGCGGAGTGGATCACAGAAATCATCCCTGATTGCAACGAAGAGTTACAGCTGGGCGGCAAGGCGAGTGGCCTGATCGATGGCGCGCTTGGCATCGAGCTCGGCGGCGACATCCGCGCCACCGACCCGATGCACCGCCACGCCGGCGCCGAGCAACTCGTCTTCCAGCTCGCGCAGGGACTCCTGGCCCGCGCAGAGCACGATGTTGTCGACGTCCAGCACCTGTTCGCCGCCATCGGGCAGGCGCAGACGCAGGCCGGCGTCGTCGATACCCAGGTATTCCACCCCGCCGAACGCCTGGACGCCACGCTGTTGCAGGCGCGCGCGGTGGATCCAGCCAGTGGTCTTGCCCAGACCCTTGCCGGGTTTGCCCGGCTTGCGCTGCAGCAGCCAGACCTCGCGCGGCACGGCCGGCGGCGTGGCCGGGGCCAGGCCGCCGCGGCTGCTGAAACTGGGGTCTATGCCCCACTCGCGGTAGAAGGCGGTGATGGGCTCCGCCTCCTGATGGCCGTGGGTAAGGAAATCCGCCACGTCGAAGCCGATGCCGCCGGCGCCGATCAGGGCCACCCGCCGCCCTACCGGCTTGCGCTCCAGCAGGACGTCCAGGTAGCCCAGCACCTTGGGATGGTCCACCCCCGGAATGGGCGGCACTCGCGGCGTCACCCCGGTGGCCAGGATCACCCCGGCGAAGCCCTCGGCCTGCAACTCGGCGGCGCTGACGCGATGGTTGAGGCGGACATCCACCGCCAGTCGCTCCAGACGCCGCTGGAAATACCTCAGGGTCTCGCCGAATTCTTCCTTGCCGGGAATGCGCTTGGCGACATTGAACTGGCCACCGATGCGCTCGCTGGCCTCGAACAGCACCACCTGGTGGCCGCGCTCGGCCAGGGTGCAGGCGGCGGCGAGGCCAGCCGGCCCGGCGCCGACCACGGCAAAGCGGCGTGATTCGGCGGCGGGCAGGATCTGCAACTCGGTCTCGTGGCAGGCGCGCGGATTGACCAGGCAACTGGTCAGCTTGCCGGCGAAGGTGTGGTCCAGGCAGGCCTGGTTGCAGGCGATGCAGGTATTGATCTCGTCGGCGCGGCCGGCGGCGGCCTTGGCGACGAAGTCGGGGTCGGCCAGCAGCGGCCGGGCCATGGACACCAGGTCGGCCTGGCCGGCGGCGAGGATGGCCTCGGCCACCTCCGGGGTGTTGATGCGGTTGGTGGCGATCAGCGGCACCCGCACCCGGCCCTTGAGCCGGGCGGTGACGGCGGCGAAGGCGCCGCGCGGCACCAGGGTGGCGATGGTGGGGATGCGCGCCTCGTGCCAGCCGATGCCGGTATTGATCAGGCTGACCCCGGCGTCTTCCAGCCAGAGCGCCAGTTGCAGGCATTCCTCGGGGGTGCTGCCCTGTTCCACCAGATCCAGCAGCGAGAGGCGGAAGATGATCAGGAAGTCCGGGCCGGTCGCCTTACGGATGCCTGCGACGATGGCCAGCGGCAAGCGGCAGCGACTGGCGAAGTCGCCGCCCCAGCGATCCGTGCGGTGGTTGGTCCGCGCGGCGATGAACTGGTTGATGAAGTAGCCTTCGGAACCCATCACCTCGACGCCGTCGTAGCCGGCCTGCTGCGCCAGCGTGGCACAGCGGACGAAGGCGGCGATCTGCCCCTCCACCTCGGCCTCATCCAGCTCGCGTGGGGTGAAGGGATTGATCGGTGCCTGCAGCGCCGAAGGCGCCACCAGCTGGGGGTTATAGGCATAGCGACCGGCGTGCAGGATCTGCAGGCAGATACGGCCGCCGGCGGCGTGCACCGCGTCCGTGACCGGCCGATGGTGCTCGGCCTCCTCGGCAGTGGTCAGCTTGGCCGCGCCCTTGGCCACCGCCCCCTCTTCGTTCGGCGCGATGCCGCC
>NZ_WHOV01000083.1:0-43970 GCF_009765395.1 Pseudomonas sp. BAV 4579
GTACGGCATCGAGGACTACCTGGAGATCAAGTACCTCTGCCTGGGGATCTGATCGCTCTCGTTGGGCTTCGCGACTCAACCCAATCTAAGCTCTCGTAGGTTGGGTTGAGACGGCTTCATAGTCGAAGCCCGACAGCCCTTCAGCCTGACCCAAAGCTTTTCCCGGCGCGGACGCCGGGCCGTTGGCAGTCGATCATCGTATGCTGCCCGGAATCCGGTCCGCGCCTTTCCCGTAGCCGGCCGCCACGATGAGCGGCCATCGAGGACTGCAATGAGCCACACCAATGATTCCCTGATGCACCGCCGCAGCGCCGCCGTCGCCCGTGGCGTCGGCCAGACCCACCCGATCTTCGTCGCCCGTGCGGAGAACGCCAAGGTCTGGGACGTCGAGGGCAATGAATTCCTGGACTTCGCCGGCGGCATCGCCGTGCTCAACACCGGCCACCTGCATCCGCGCGTGGTGGCGGCCGTGCAGGAGCAGCTGACCAAGGTCTCCCACACCTGCTTCCAGGTGCTGGCCTACGAGCCCTATGTCGAGGTCTGCGAAAAGCTCAACGAACTGGTGCCGGGCAACTTCCCGAAAAAGACCGCACTGTTCAACTCCGGCTCCGAAGCCGTGGAGAATGCCGTCAAGATCGCCCGCGCCGCCACCCAGCGTGCCGGCGTCATCGCCTTCTCCAGCGCCTACCACGGCCGCACCATGATGACCCTGTCGCTGACCGGCAAGGTCGCGCCCTATTCGGCCGGCATGGGTCTCATGCCCGGCGGCGTCTATCGCGCGCTCTATCCCTGCGAACTGCATGGCATCAGCGTCGATGACTCCATCGCCAGCGTAGAGCGCATCTTCAAGAACGATGCGGCCCCTGGCGACATCGCGGCCATCATCCTCGAGCCGGTGCAGGGCGAGGGCGGTTTCTATGCCGCGCCGAAGGAGTTCATGCAGCGCCTGCGCAAGTTGTGCGACACCCATGGCATCCTGCTGATCGCCGATGAAGTCCAGTCCGGCGCCGGTCGTACCGGGACCTTCTTCGCCATGGAGCAGATGGGCGTCGACGCCGACCTGGTGACCTTCGCCAAATCCATCGCCGGCGGTTTCCCGCTGTCGGGCGTGACCGGTCGCGCCACGGTGATGGATGCCGTCACCCCCGGTGGCCTGGGCGGCACCTATGCCGGCAGCCCCATCGCCTGCGCCGCGGCCCTGGCGGTGATCGAGACCTTCGAGGAAGAGAAGCTGCTGGACCGCTCCAAGGCCGTGGGTGAACGCCTCACCGCGGGTCTGCGCGAACTGGCCACCAAGCATGTGCAGATCTGCGACGTCCGCGGCCTGGGCGCCATGATCGCTATGGAGCTGGGCAAGGGGGGCGACATCGAGCAACCCGATGCCGAGCTGACCAGCCAGATCGTGGTCCGGGCACGCCAGAAGGGGCTGATCCTGCTCAGCTGCGGCAGCTACGGCAACGTGCTGCGCATCCTCGTGCCCCTGACCGCCAGCGACGAAGAGCTGGATCGCGGCTTGGCCATTATCGGCGAGTGCTTCGCCGAATTGGCCTGAGTCCTAGCCGAACCGCCCTCCTGGAGGGCGGTTTTTTTGTGACACGCTTGGCATAAAGTCCGCTTTGACGCATCATCCGCCGCTTCGCTTTCCTCAAGCAGGAGTGGGTTGGGGTGCCGCCCCTGATACTTATCGTCGACGCCAATCCCTGGACCCGTGACCTGCTCAAGTCACTGGTGCTGGCCGTGTGTGCCGATGCCCTGGTGCATGAATACGGCCATGGCTATCAGGCCCTCGCCGAACTGGATCAGCGCAAGAGATGCGCGCTGATCATCGTCGAGCGACCGGCCGATGGCGATGGACTCGACCTGCTGCGCCGCATCCGCCAGCGCGGCGCCCAGCCGCTGCAGCCGGTGATCCTGCTGTCCGAACAGGCCGACGCCGCCTATGTGCGCGCGGCCCTGCGCCTGGCGCCCACCGCCTATCTGGTCAAACCCTATGCGGCGGAAGAGGTGTTGCGTCGTCTGCGCAGTCTGTTGCCACCCGCGGGAGACGCGTCTCAGGTGGCCAGTGCCGCCGTCCTGGGCTCCCTGGACGATCATCTGCAGCGCATGGCCGCCGAAATCGACGCCGTGCCGCTGTTCGCCGATCTGCCGGCCATCATCGAGCGCTGTCGCGAGAGCGAGAGTTGCAGCCTGGGCGAGCTGGAAACCGAATTCGGCCAGGATCCCCTGGTCACGGCGACCCTGATCGCGGCGGCCAACAGCGCTTCCCAGCGCGTCGGCCAATCCTGCCAGACCCTCAGCCAGGCCCTGCCGCGGCTGGGCGTCGGCTTCACCCTCAATCTGGTCCTGGGTCTGAGTCTGCGGCGGGCGACCCGCCTCGCCGAGCCGCTACTGGCCGGACGCGCCGAGGGCTACCTGCGCCTCGCCCAGCGCGCCGCCGACTGTGCCCGACTGCTGGCGCTGCGCTATGTGCGCGAAGACGCCGAACGCTGCTACACCGCCGGCCTGCTGCATCGCCTGGGCGAACTGGCGGTGCTGCAAGGCGTGCAGCGCTGGTGCGACGGAGGTGGCGTTATCGATGAGGCCGCGCTGGAGCGCGCGCTGCTGAGCTACAGCCTGGAGTTTTCCGCGGAATTGCAGCGGCACTGGCGGCTGCCACTGGAGTTGCGCGAGCTGGTGGCCGCGGTGCACAGCCTGCACGGCGTGCTGCCCAAGCCGTCGCTGATCCTGCACCTGGCGGCGCAGGCGGCGAATCCCGCCCCGGGCGAGTCTCTCGACACCCTGCTGGAGCACAAGGCCGGACGCATGCTCGGTCTGGAGGCCGCGGTCTGGCAACTGGCGGTCACCCAGCTCAAGCTGGGCTAGCGCGCGCTGTCGGGGCGATAGCCCAGGCGCAGTCCACCCCAATGGCGGCCGTTCACCAGGATCGGTACCGAGAGGTCGTGCATCACCTCGCCGGTGTCTCTCATGTAGGTCTGCAACAGCAGGCGGCGCTGATGGCTGCCGCAGCGCTTGCCGGTGCGATCGCTGAAGAGGCGCTTGCTGCGACTGCGCGCCGTATCCACCGCCACGTCGCCGGTGGGTGCCTGGGCGAAGGCGCGGTTGTGGGTGGGCACATAGCCTTCCGGCGTGCAGGCGATGGCGAAGACCAGACCGGGATGCTGGTCCAGCAGCGGCTCCTGGATCGCCGGTAGCACGCCATCGGTATAGCTGTCGAAACGGGTGCGGTACTTGGCCGGCTGACTGCCGGGCACGGGCTGGTACTGGCGGTCGAAGAGGGCGTCCTGGGTGATGCGCCCGGCGGCCAGGTCTTCCTCGAAGCGCCGGCCGATGGCATCCGCGCCCTGGCGCGCCAGTTCGAAGATGCGCTGGTGATAGCTGTCCAGGCCGACCTCGGCCAGGCGTTCGCTGCTGGCTTCGGCCATGTCCACCAGTTCGTCGGCGGCGCCGCTGAGCTGGCTGGTCTGGCGCTCGCTGTCGGCGAGGTCGCGGTGCACCTGCTCCACCGCCTGGGCCAGGCTTTCCAACTGGGCGAGATTGGCCGAGGTGCCCTGGGCGATATCCGCGGCCTGGCGCTCGGCGGTCTGCGCCAGCTGGGCGATCTCCTGCAGGCCTTCGCCGGTGCGCTCGACCTGGCGCACGCCGTCGTCCAGCGCCTGGGCCAGCTGCTGGATCTGCGCCACCACGGCGTCGGTCTGCTGGCTGATGTCGGCGACGATCAGCCCCACCTCGCCGGTCGCGCTGGAGGTCCGCGCCGCCAGGCCCCGGACTTCGTCGGCGACCACCGCGAAGCCGCGCCCGTGTTCCCCGGCGCGTGCGGCCTCGATGGCGGCATTGAGCGCCAGCAGGTTGGTCTGGCTGGCGATACCCTGGATGACCTCGGTGACCTGCTGGATCTTGTCGGTGCGGGCACTCAGGCCGGCGATCAGTTCGCGGCTCTGGCGGGCGTGCTCGCTGAGGGCGCGGATAGCGGCGATTGCCGTATTCAGGGCGTCCTGGCCGGCCTCGCTGCGCTGGTGCACCTGCTGCGCCACCGCCAGGGCCTGGCGGGCGCTGCCGGCGCTGTCGTGCTCGGTCTGGGTGAGGGCAGCGGCGCTGCTGGAGATCTGCGCCGCCGTGCTGGCCTGGGATTGCACCCGGGCCGCCAGTTGCTGGGCGGCAAAGGCCACGCCGGCGATGGCCACGGCGTTGCGCACCGTGCTGCGCGAAAGATCGCTGGTCAGCTCGTCGCAGGACGAGGCGGGCGCGGGCGGCGCTGCGGCCTTGCGCAGCAGCAACAAGGGCCAGAGCGCAGCGGCGAGCACCAGTCCCACGCCGGCGGCCATGGGTAGCGCCAGCCACTGCCAGAGCAGCAGCGTGGCCACGAGGAGGGCCAGGTGAAGCGACAACACGACGGGCCAGCGCCTGGGCATGCGACCTCCTTGTTATTCTGCTCGATCGAGGACGAAGTGTGATGGCTGTCAGCTTCGTCGATCATGGAGCTCGCTTTCCGGAGGTTGCAACCGCTGTCTGGTCCCGGCGGCTACGACTTTGGTCTTAGCCGCCGGCGGCGGACTCAGGGCGTACGCGGCAGGAAATGCAGCGGCGCACCCCGTTGCAGCCCGGCCAGCACCGGGTGGTCCCTGACCAGCTCCACCTCGACCACCTCGGTCTGCTCCGGCACCTTCAGGGTGACCCGGGTGGTAGCGCCCCGCGGCCGGATGTCGCGCACTTCGGCGGCGTGATAACCCGCTCGCGGCTCACGCTCCAGCTCCACCTCGTGCGGACGGAACAGCACCTCCTGCTCGCCCAGGGCCAGGCGGTTGGAGTCACCGAGGAAGTGATAGACGAAGTCGCTCGCCGGCTGTTCGTAGACCTCGGCGGGCGAGCCGACCTGCTCGATCTGGCCCTTGTTCATCACCATGATGCGGTCGGCCACCTCCATGGCTTCTTCCTGATCGTGGGTGACGAACACCGAGGTCAGGTGGATCTCTTCGTGCAGCCGTGCCAGCCAGCGACGCAGCTCCTTGCGCACCTTGGCATCCAGGGCGCCGAAGGGTTCGTCGAGCAGCAGGATCTTGGGCTCTACCGCCAGGGCGCGGGCCAGGGCGATGCGCTGGCGCTGACCGCCGGAGAGTTGCTCGGGATAGCGATCAGCCAGCCAGTCGAGCTGCACCATGTTCAGCAGTTCGTGCACCTTGCTGGCGATCTGCGCCTCGCTCGGCCGCTCGCGGCGCGGCTTCATGCGCAGGCCGAAGGCTACGTTGTCGAACACCGTCATGTGGCGGAACAGCGCGTAATGCTGGAAGACGAAGCCGACGTTGCGATCGCGCACGTCACGCCCGGAGACGTCTTCGCCATGGAAGCCGATATTGCCGGTATCCGGCGCTTCCAGGCCGGCGATGATGCGCAGCAGGGTGGTCTTGCCACAGCCCGAGGGGCCGAGCAGGGCGACCAGCTCGCCACTCTCGATGTGCAGGTTGATGTCCTTGAGCGCCTGGAAGGCGCCAAACCTCTTGTTGATACCCTGGATCTCGATACTCATGGCGCCTTATTCCTCGTCACGGTGCTGCAGTTGGCGGCTCAGGCGACTCTCGCTCCACTGCCGCAGCAGCAGGATCACCAGGGCCATCATCAGCAGCAGGATCGCCACGCTGAAGGCGGCGACGATGTTGTATTCGTTGTAGAGAATCTCGATGTGCAGCGGCAGGGTGTTGGTCAGGCCGCGGATATGGCCGGAGACCACTGACACCGCTCCGAACTCGCCCATGGCCCGCGCGGTGCAGAGCACCACGCCATAGATCAGTGCCCACTTCACGTTGGGCAGGGTCACGTGCCAGAACAGTTGCCAGCCACTGGCGCCCAGCAAGCGCGCCGCTTCTTCTTCCTGAGTACCCTGTTCCTGCATCAGCGGGATCAGTTCGCGGGCCACATAGGGAAAGGTGACGAAGATCGTCGCCAGCACGATGCCGGGCACGGCGAAGACGATCTGTACATCGACGCTCTGCAGGTAAGGACCCATCAGCCCCTGGGCGCCGAACAGCAGCACATAGATGAGACCGGCGATCACCGGCGAGACCGAGAAGGGCAGGTCGATCAGGGTGATCAGCAGACTCTTGCCGGTGAACTCGAACTTGGTGACGCACCAGGCCGCGGCCAGGCCGAAGGCCAGATTCAGGGGCACCGAGATGGCGGTGGCGAACAGCGTCAGCTTGAGCGCCGAGATCGCATCCGGTTCGCTGATGGCGTCCCAGAAGGCGCCGATGCCGTTGGCCAGGCCCTGGCTCAGCACCATGTACAGCGGCAGCACCAGAACCAGCAGGAAGATCAGCCAGGCGCTGGCGATCAGGGCGATGGCCACCGGGGTGCGCTGCTTGCTGGCGCGCGCATCGGCCTTGGTCGAAGTCATGAGGCTCATGCGGTCGTCCTTAGATGTTGGGCTGGATGCGGCGCTGCAGGATGTTGATCAGCAGCAGCATGACAAAGGACACCAGCAGCATGAACACGCCGATGCCGGTGGCACCGGTGTAGTCGTACTGGTCCAGCTTGGAGACGATGAGCAGCGGCAGGATCTCGGTCTTGAACGGGATGTTGCCGGCGATGAACACCACCGAGCCGTACTCGCCCACGCCGCGGGCGAAGGCCAGGGCGAAACCGGTCAGCCAGGCCGGCAGCAGGGTCGGCACCAGCACGTAGCGGAACACCTGCCAGGGGCGCGCGCCCAGGCAGGTGGCGGCTTCCTCGATTTCCTTGGGGATGTCCGCCAGCACCGGCTGCAGGGTGCGCACCACGAAGGGCAGGGTGACGAAGATCAGCGCCAGGGTGATGCCGATCGGGGTATAGGCGATCTTGAAGGGAAACAGCGAACCTATCATGCCGTTGGGCGCATAGAGCGCGGTCAGGGCGATGCCGGCCACCGCGGTGGGCAGGGCGAAGGGCAGGTCGACCATGGCATCGATCAGCTTGCGCCCGGCAAACTCGTAGCGCACCAGCACCCAGGCCAGCAGGGTGCCGAGGATGCCGTTGACCAGGGCGGCGAGCAGGGCCGTGCCAAAGGACAGCTGCAGTGCGGCCAGCACCTGGCGCCCGGTGATCAGTGACCAGAATTGCCCGAGGGTCAGCTGGTTGGCATGGAGGAACATGGCGCCCAGCGGGATCAGCACGATCAGCGCGAGGTAGGTCAGGGAGAATCCCAGGGTCAACCCGAAGCCGGGTATGACCGGGGAGAGACGGCGAGACATGAGACGTCCTTCTGCAAGGCGCCCCGGCGATGCATTCGCCAGGGCGCAGAGGGGTGGCACGATACCTGTTCCGGGCCGGTCAGCGTGAGCCGTCCCGGCTGGGGCGCTATTTGTTGATGTCGGCGAAGATCTTGTCGAACACGCCGCCGTCGGCGAAGTACTTCGGTTGCGCCGCTTTCCAGCCGCCGAATTCCTGGTCGATCGTCACCAGCTTGACCGGCTTGAACTGATCCTTAAATTCCGCTGCCACCTTGGCATCGCGGGGGCGATAGAAATTCTGCGCGGCGATGCGTTGGCCCTCGGGGCTGTACAGATACTGCAGGTAGGCCTCGGCCTGCTTGCGCGTGCCCTTCTTGTCGACCACCTTGTCCACCACGGCCACCGGCGGCTCGGCCAGGATCGACAGCGACGGGGTGACGATCTCCAGCTGGTCGCCGCCTTCTTCCTTCAGGGACAGATAGGCTTCGTTTTCCCAGGCGATCAAAACGTCACCCAGCTGGCGCTGCACGAAGCTGATGGTGGCGCCGCGTGCGCCGGTGTCGAGCACCGGAGCGTGGCGATAGAGTTCGGTAACGAACTTGAGCGCCTCGGCATCGCTGCCGTACTTGGCCTTGGCATAGGCCCAGGCGGCGAGGAAGTTCCAGCGGGCACCGCCGGAGGTCTTGGGATTGGGGGTGATGACCTGGACATCCTTCTTCACCAGGTCGTCCCAGTCCTTGATGCCCTTGGGATTGCCCTTGCGCACCAGGAAGACGATAGTCGAGGTGTAGGGGGTGCTGTTGTCCGCCAGGCGCCTCTGCCAATTCGAGTCGACCAGTTGCTGGTGCAGATTGAGGGCATCGATGTCGCCGGACAGCGCCAGGGTCACCACGTCGGCCTGCAGGCCATCGATCACCGAGCGCGCCTGCTTGCCGGAGCCGCCATGGGAATTCTTGATGGTCACGTCTTCGCCGGTCTCGGTCTTCCAGTGCTTGGCGAAGGCGGCGTTGTACTGCTGGTAGAGCTCACGGGTCGGATCGTAGGACACGTTGAGCAATTCGACGGCGTGGACCTGGGTGGCGAACAGGGCTCCGGCCAGCGCGGCCAGGGCGAAACGGCGAATCGACATGAAAAGGCTCCTTGACGTGGGAAAGCCGGACACCGTCTGGCGGGCACCTTGCCCGCTCGTCCGCTGACCGCGAGAACTCAGGGCTTGTTGGCTTGGCCGGTCTGAGGCCGGAATTTTTCCTTGCGCTCGATCTGCACCACCTGTCCGTTGTGCACGGTGATCTCGATGGCGCCGAATCTCAGTCCGCGCAAAGCCTGCTGGATATCGCGGAGCAGTGCGGTTTCGTCCTGGTTTTCCAGGCTGCGGAACGGAACGGAGCTCATGGGTGGCGTCCTCGGGTACAGCGGTGGGCGGGGAGGTGGCGCCATCTTAGAGGGCTGATCTTTATTTCTTAAAATTGCTAATAATGCTTTGTTTATTCACTTTTAGAATTAGCAGTCTGTGAAGGACACGTTGTGTAGCAAAAGGGAGGGCTGGATTTATCGCCCACCCCGGCAATAATGCGCGAACGCCTGTTCACTGAACTTTCCGTGACAGTTGCACCACACAACCCGCGCGAGGTCCTCTGCGTCCATGAGCTACAACGGCCTGCTTGACCTGTCGGTCTGGCAACTGGTGGTGGTCACCCTGCTGCTGACCCACCTGACCATTGTCAGTGTCACCGTCTACCTGCATCGCTACTCCGCCCACCGTTCGCTGGAGTTGCATCCCGCACTCAGGCACGCCTTCCGTTTCTGGTTGTGGCTGACCACGGCGATGAACACCCGTGAGTGGACCGCCATTCACCGCAAGCACCACGCCAAGTGCGAAACCGAAGAGGATCCGCACAGCCCGGTGCACAAGGGCCTCGCCACCGTGGTGCGGCGCGGCGCCGAGCTGTACAAGGCCGAAGCGAACAACGCCGATACCCTGCGCATCTATGGCAAGAACTGCCCGGATGACTGGATCGAGCGCAAGCTCTACTCCAATCCGCGCACCCGCAATATGGGGGTGGTGCTGTTGCTGCTGATCGACATCGCCCTGTTCGGTGCCCTGGGTCTCACCGTCTGGGCCGTGCAGATGGTCTGGATTCCCTTCTGGGCCGCGGGTGTGGTCAATGGCCTGGGCCATGCCGTGGGCTATCGCAACTTCGAATGCCGCGATGCCGCCACCAACCTCATCCCCTGGGGCATCGTCATCGGTGGCGAAGAGCTGCACAACAACCACCACACCTATCCCAACTCGGCCAAGCTGTCGGTCAAGCGCTGGGAATTCGACATGGGCTGGGCCTGGATCAAGCTGTTCACCTGGCTGCGTCTGGCCAAGGTCAACCGTGTCGCCCCCATCGCCCACCGCATCGAAGGCAAGGGGCAGCTGGACATGGACACTGCCATGGCCATCCTCAACAACCGCTTCCAGATCATGGCCCAGTACCGCCAGCAGGTGATCGGCCCGCTGCTGCGGCAGGAGCGGGGCAGTGCGGCGCCCTCCCAGCGTCCGCTGTTCCGGCGCGCCCGGGGTCTGCTGGCCCGCGAGACCAGTCTGCTCAAGGCTCGCCATCAGGTGCGCATCGACGAACTGCTCGAACACAGTCAGGCGCTGAGGCTGATCTACGAAAAGCGCCTGGCGTTGCAGCAGATCTGGGCGCGGACCAGTGCCAACGGCCACGACATGCTGGCCGCGACCCGGCAGTGGATCGGCGAAGCCGAAGCGAGCGGGATTCAGTCCCTGCGCGAATTCGCCGAACAGCTGAAAACCTATTCCCTGCGGCCGGCCGGAACCGCCTGAGAAAGGCTTCACAAAAGCCCACCGAAGCGGTGGGCTGCTCTATGCGGGGATTGAACCAGCCTGGTTTCAGCTGTCTCTAACTCCCTCAGGACCCCGCGTAGGCGCATGTGTATATGGATGAACAACCCTCTCTGTCTACTCTTCCCACTCCGGAAGAGAATCTGCTGGCTCTCCTGCATTCGCGGGCCGAGACAGATCGCCTGCGTGACCGGGAGCAGCTGTTCAGCGCACTGCTGGAAAGCGTCAACGCGGTGCTCTGGGCCCTGGACTGGCGCACTCGCCAGATCATCTATGTCAGCCCCGCCTACGAACAGATCTTCGGTCGCTCCCAGTCCCTGGTATTGAGTGACTACAGCACCTGGCTCAACAACATCTATCCCGACGATCTGGAGTACGCCCAGCGCACCCTGGAGCAGGTGATCGAGCAGGGCGCCGTGGAGTCACGCGAGTACCGCATCATCCGCGCCGATGGCGAGATCCGCTGGCTCAGCGACAAGTGCTTTGTCAGTCAGCGCAGCGAGGCCGGCATGCCGCTGCTGGTGGTGGGTATCGCCGAAGACATCACCGACAAGAAGCGCATGGAGGAGGAGCTGCAACGGCTCGCCACCACCGATGTCCTGACCCGCAGCAGCAACCGTCGACACTTCTTCGAAAGTGCCCAGCGTGCCTTCGAGTTTGCCCAGAGCGAAGGCGAGCCCCTGGCCTTCCTGCTGCTCGACATCGACGACTTCAAGAAGATCAACGACCGCTTCGGTCACCAGATGGGTGATCAAGTGTTGCAGCGTGTTGCCGAATGCGGCGCCCAGACCACCCGCCGCGGGGATCTGTTCGGCCGTATCGGCGGCGAAGAATTTGCCCTGCTGCTGCCGGGTTGTGACAGTGACCTGGCATTGCAGATCGGCGGGCGCCTGCAGCGTGCCGTGCGGCAGTTGGCGGTACCCAGCGCCCAGGGCCCGCTGAAGGTCACCATCAGTCAGGGCGTCACCGTCTTGCGAGAGGGCGATGAGTCCCTCGACACCCTTTATGTGCGAGCGGACGAGGCCATGTACCGCGCCAAGCGCCAGGGCAAGGACCAAGTCGTCCAGGGTTGAATATCCCTTGCCAGACCGCGCCGAGGGCCGCTCGGGCGGCCTGGTTCGCGGTTCCACCCACCGCTGTCACGTCCTCTTGCTCGGTCTTCCGTCCCCTTGCTTCCTTGTCCATCTGACCCGCAGCCGCTCTCTGCTCCTTGTCCTATTGGCCATCCCTGCTGACGCTGCGGCACCCCGTCGATTAGACGGAAGGTTTCTGCGCGACCGACTGGGCAAGGTTGCCCTCGCAGCAGGGCAGGCGCTGCGTCATACCGAGCGGTAGGCGTCGTCTTCAGGGCATATCGACTAGCAGAGCCGTCGCAAAAAATTACAAGTCCTTGAGGCAGATAGGGGATTCCTTCAGATCCTGCTTTTTTAATGCCGAAATTGGCCGTGTTCGAATACTTGGCCAGAGCCCCAGGAAGCCCGTTCCAGAGCCTCGGGGCGTATTGCTTTGGATGACGTCCTCTCGGGGAAAGGCAAGCCTTGCCATAGGCGTAGGCAGCGCAGGTTCCCTTTGGCCATGACCGAACAGTCAGAGCGGAAGACCACAGGGCGGGTTTTCAACCAGGTAGCGCTAGACGAAATGCTTTTTTGCAATTAGCTTTCGCAACGTGGAAGACGGTGGCAGGGGACCTGTGCTTGAAGTCGCAAGTTAAAAAGTCGACCAGGCCAGGGATAATTCTCCAAATTGAAATAAAAGCCCCCTAGCTTTCCCTTCCGCACGGCCCGTCGGGCATACCACCAGCAGGCGCTGACACCTCTGGTGGCCGCATAACAACGATTCACCCCTGGAGCACTCATGGTCAAGAAGCCACTGGTGGTCGCGGTCTCCGCGGCCTGTCTGAACCTGTCCCTCATTGCTGCGGCTAACGCTGCTGGCTTCATCGAGGACAGCAAAGCAACCCTTAGCCTGCGCAACTTCTATTACAACAGCGACAACCGCAACGAGGCTTCCTACGCTGCACGGAACCCCTCCAAGGTTGAGGAGTGGGGTCAGGGCTTCCTGCTGAACTATCAGTCGGGCTTCACCCAGGGCACCGTCGGCTTCGGCGTTGACGCCATCGGCATGCTGGGCCTGCGCCTGGATGGCAGCGGCCATGCCGGTCGTGGCACCAACTCCAACCAGCCGGGCACCATGTTCCCGCGCGAAACCGACAACAGCTCGGTTGATGAATTCTCCAGCGTTGGCGCTACCGCCAAGATGAAGATCTCCGAAACCGAATTCCGCTACGGCACCCTGTTGCCCAAGCTGCCGGTTGTGGTCTCCAACGACGGTCGTCTGCTGCCGCAGACCTATCAAGGCGCTCAGGTGACGTCCAAGGACATCAAGAACCTGACCCTGACCGGCGGCCAGCTGCAGAGCGCGAAGAATCGTAACTCCACCGACCAAGACCAACTGTCCATCGCTGGCTCCAACAGCGGCGCCACGGCGCGTGACAGCAACAAGTTCAACTTCGTTGGTGCTGATTACAAAGTCACCAAAGACCTGACCCTGCAGTACTACTTCGGTCAGCTGGAAGACTTCTACAACCAGCATTTCCTGGGTCTGACCCATGCGGTCAAGCTGGGCGACGGCACCTTCAAGACCGACCTGCGCTATTTCAACAGCAAGGGTAACGGCGACAACAAGGACGCCGATACCCAAGGTGCCTTCTATGGTTCTACCGGCTACTACGGCGGTACCCGTACCCGTGGTGAAGTGGACAACCGTCTCTACAGCGGCCTGTTCACCTACTCCATCTATGGTCACACCCTGGGCCTGGGCTACCAGAGCACCAGCGGCGACAGCAACTTCCCTTATCTGAACGAGGCGGGTGGTGCTTCGACCTACACCATCACCGACATCCAGATCAACAACTTCACCCGTTCGGGCGAAGACACCTGGCAAGCTCGCTACTCCTATGACTTCGGTCAGCTGGGTGTCAAGGGCCTGACCGCCGGCGTCATCTATCAGCGCGGTGACAACATCCGCACCTCCGCTGGTAGCGATTTCATGGAATGGGAACGCGACCTGACCGTCAGCTACGTGATCCCGGAAGGCCAGCTGAAAGGTCTGGGCTTCACCTGGCGTAACGCCATGCTGCGTACCGACCTGCCGGCCGCTACCCAGCGTGATCAGGACGAAAACCGTCTGATCGTCAGCTACACCCTGCCGCTGCTCTAAGCCGCGCTCAGGTCAGAAAAAAGCCCGTCGCAAGACGGGCTTTTTCGTTTCCGCCGGAAATCAGCGACCAGTCGGCTGCTGCTGGGTGATGCAGTGGATGTTGCCACCGCCGAGCAGGATCTCGCGGCCGGGAACCTGTACCACCTCGAGCTCCGGGAAGCAGGCCTGCAGCGTACGCAGGGCTTCGGCGTCCTCGGGAACGCCGAAGGTCGGGGCGATGATGCCGCCGTTGACGATGAGGAAGTTGACGTAGGAGGCGGCCAGCCGCTCACCGGCTCGGCGTGGCTGGGTGCCGAGGCAGGCATCAACGTCGCGGCATTCGTCTTCGCTGGCGAACAGCGGACCCGGGGTGACGATCCGATGCACCTTGAAGGTGCGGCCGCGGGCATCGGTTTCGCGCTCCAGCACGGCCAGGGCCTCGCGGCAGCGGCCATAGTTGGGGTCGGCCTGATCGTCGCACCAGCTCAGCAGCACCTCGCCCGGTCGTACGTAGCAGCAGAAATTGTCCACGTGGCCGTTGGTTTCGTCGTTGTAGAGACCGTGGGGCAGCCAGATGACCTTGTCCACCGCCAGGTAGTCGCTCAGGTAGCGCTCGATCGCCTCGCGATCCAGATGCGGATTGCGATTGGCGTTGAGCAGGCATTCCTCGGTGGTGATCAGGGTGCCTTCGCCATCGACGTGGATGGAGCCGCCTTCAAGGACGAAGTCCGGGGTGCGATAGCCCGGCAGATTCTCGATCGCGAGGATCTTGCCGGCGACCTGGTCATCGCGCTGCCAGGGGAAGTAGAGGCCGCCATCCAGGCCGCCCCAGGCATTGAAGCTCCAGTCCACGCCGCGCACGCCACCCTGGCCGTCGCTGACAAAGGTCGGGCCGGTATCGCGGCACCAGGCGTCGTCATTGCTGATTTCCACCACCCGGATGTTCGGGTGCTGCAGGCGGGCACGGGCATTTTCGTACTGATTCGCCGAGGCGCCGATGGTCACCGGCTCGAAACGGGCAATGGCCTGGGCGACTGCGCTGAAAGCGGCCTGGGCCGGCTTGCCGCCCAGGCGCCAGTTGTCCGGGCGCTCGGGCCAGACCATCCAGATCTGGCGCTGGTCGGCCCATTCGGCCGGCATGTGGAAGCCGTCGGCACGCGGCGTGGTGAGGGTGGTCATGGCGAAGCTCTCCGTCCAGAGTCGTCGTTGGCTGAGAAGGGGGAAAGGCCGGCAGGGCGCCGCGGGCGTGAACACGCGCAGGACTCCGGCGGTACCGCAGAACAGCTGCCGACCGGTGCGGGACCGGTCGGCCGTCAGGCCCCTACACGGTGTGCAGGTACCAGTTGTACTCGAGGTCGGAGATGGAGTGCTCGAACTCCTCCAGCTCGTGCTCCTTGCAGGCGACGAAGATGTCGATGTACTTCGGATCGATGTACTCCGCCATCACCGAGCTGTCGTCCAGGTAGCGCAAGGCATCGCGCAGGTTGTTCGGCAGGCTCTGCTCGTGCTGTTCGTAGGAGTTGCCCTCGGTGACCGGGCCGGGTTCGATCTGCCGGGTCAGGCCATGGTGCACGCCGGCCAGGACGCCGGCCAACAGCAGGTAGGGGTTGGCGTCGGCGCCGGCTACCCGATGCTCGATGCGGTGCGCCTCCGGTGTACCGGTGGGAACGCGCAGGGCGGTAGTGCGGTTGTCCAGGCCCCAGCTCGGCGCATTGGGCACGAAGAACTGCGAGCCGAAGCGGCGATAGCTGTTCACGTTGGGGCAGAGGAAGGCCATGCAGGCGGGTAGGGTCTCGAGCACACCGCCGATGGCATGACGCAATGCGGCGTTCTGCTCGGGATCCTCGCCAGCGAAGATGTTGCGGCCGTCCTTGTCCAGCAGGGAAATATGGACGTGCAGGCCGTTGCCTGCCTGGCCCGGATAGGGCTTGGCCATGAAGGTGGTGTCCATCTCATGGTCATAGGCGACGTTCTTGATCAGGCGCTTGAGCAGCACGGCGTAGTCGCAGGCCTTGATCGGATCGGCAACGTGATTGAGGTTGACCTCGAATTGCGCCGGAGCCGATTCGGCGACGATGGCGTCGGCCGGAATGCCCTGGGCGCGGGCGCCGTCGATGATGTCCTGCAGGCAGTCCGCATACTCGTCCAGATCGTCCATGGAATAGACCTGGACCGACTGGGGACGCTTGCCGGAAATGGGCGAACGCGGCGGTTGCGGGCGGCCGTTGATGTTCTCCTGATCGATCAGATAGAACTCCAGCTCGAAGGCGGCGCAGACGGTGAGTCCGAGCTCGTCGAAACGCTGGACGACCTGGCGCAGGACCTCGCGGGGATCGGCGAAGAAGGGCTCGCCTTCCATCTCGTGCATGGTCATCAGCAGCTGCGCGGTGGGGCGCTTCTGCCAGGGTTCCATGGAGAGGGTGTCGGTGATGGGAAAGCAGACGCGGTCGGCGTCGCCGATGTCGAGCCCGAGACCGGTGCTTTCGACGGTGGAACCGGTGATGTCGAGGGCGAACAGCGAAGCGGGGAGGTTGATTCCTTTCTCGAAGACTTTGGGCAGATTGGTGCGCTCGATGCGTTTGCCACGCACCACGCCATTCATATCCGCAATCAGAAGATCGACGAACTGGACCTCAGGGTGTTCCCTGAGGAAGTCGGTCGCTTCATCCAAACGAACGGCACGCGGGGGTACCGACATGATGAAACACCTTTGCTTTTGGCTGCGCTCGACAAAACGGTTAGCGCCTGATGCGCCTGTTTGCCCAGTGGGCCAACCGCAGTGAGGGCACGAGTGCCCGCTGTCGATCCGACAGCGACCTGAGAGTACGGTCTCGCCTGCGCTCCGACGCTTTGTCAGCGCCCCTGTTAAAAATATCAATCAGCGGAGTTACCACCCTGGAGTCAATCCGAAAGGCCGACCAAAGTCAACTGGAGGCAACCCTGCTCAGGGGTGGTGCGCAGGTGCCTGTTTTTGGCGCATTCAGCGGGGCGGGAGCGCCTCTGTTTCGCCGCTTCTGTGCAGAATCTCGAAACTTTTTGCCGGTGGTTGTGAAAAATAACGAACAAGACTAGGCTCGGATGATTCCTGTTCAACCCGGTGTCCCATGTCCGCGCTGCCCCTCATAGGTGTCACAGCCTGTACCAGGCAACTAGGCCTGCATCCCTTTCACATCGCTGGCGACAAGTATCTGCGCGCGGTGGTGGAGGGCGCCGAGGGCATGCCACTGGTGATTCCGGCGCTGGCCGATCTCATCGCCACCGAGGCCCTGCTCGAGCGCCTGGACGGTCTGCTGTTTACCGGTTCGCCATCCAACGTCGAGCCCCATCACTACCAGGGTACGCCCAGTGAGCCCGGCACCCTGCACGATGCGGCCCGCGATGCCGTGACCCTGCCGCTGCTGCGCGCCGCCGTGGCGGCCGGGGTGCCGGTGCTAGGCATCTGCCGCGGCTTCCAGGAAATGAACGTGGCCTTTGGTGGCAGCCTGCACCAGAAGGTGCACGAGGTCGGCTCCCTCATGGACCACCGCGAACGCGGCGAGACCCTGGAGGAGCACTATGGCCTGCACCATCCGGTCGAGGTCCAGCCCGGTGGCCTGTTCGAGTCCCTGGAGCTGCCGGCACGCTTCGACGTGAATTCCATCCATGGCCAGGGTATCGATCGCCTGGCACCGGGATTGCGCGCCGAGGCCCTGGCGCCCGACGGCCTGATCGAGGCCGTCTCGGTCCGCGAGGCCCGTGTCTTCGCCTGTGGCGTGCAGTGGCATCCGGAGTGGAAGGTGCGCAGTCACCCGGTCTATCTCGCCTTGTTCAAGGCGTTCGGCGAGGCCTGCAAGGCGCGCGCTGCCGAACGCTGATGCTGTTCACCCCGCTCGAACCTTCGAGGTCTTTATGAGCACCCCGCTTGACCGGCTCACCGCCTGGTTGAAAGAACGCAAGATCACTGAAGTGGAATGCCTGGTCGCTGATCTGACCGGCATCGCCCGCGGCAAGATTTCCCCCACCGCCAAGTTCCTCAACGAAAAGGGCATGCGCCTGCCGGAGAGCGTGCTGCTGCAGAGCGTGACGGGGGACTATGTCGACGACGACATCTACTACGAGTTGCTCGATCCGGCTGACATCGACATGCACTGCCGGCCGGACGATCGCGCGGTGTTCCTGGTGCCCTGGGCACTGGAACCCACTGCCCTGGTGATCCACGACACCTACGACAAGCGCGGCATCCCCATCGAGCTGTCGCCGCGCAACCTGCTCAAGAAGGTGCTCAAGCTCTATGCCGAGCACGGCTGGCAGCCCATCGTCGCGCCGGAAATGGAGTTCTACCTGACCAAGCGCAGCGACGATCCCGACTATCCGCTGCAGCCGCCGGTAGGCCGCTCCGGGCGCCAGGAAACCGGACGCCAGTCCTTTTCCATCGATGCGGCCAACGAATTCGATCCGCTGTTCGAAGACATGTACGACTGGTGCGAGGCCCAGGCACTGGATCTGGATACCCTGATCCACGAGGAAGGCACCGCGCAGATGGAGATCAACTTCCGTCACGGCGATCCGCTGCACCTGGCCGACCAGATCTTCGTCTTCAAGCGCACCCTGCGCGAGGCGGCGCTCAAGCACAACGTCACCGCCACCTTCATGGCCAAGCCCATGACCGGTGAGCCCGGCAGCGCCATGCACCTGCACCAGAGCGTGGTGGACCTTAAGACCGGCAAGACGGTGTTTTCCAACCCCGATGGCAGCATGAGCGAACTCTTCCTGCACCACATCGGTGGCCTGCAGAAATACATTCCCGAGGCGCTGCCGCTGTTCGCGCCCAATGTGAATTCCTTCCGCCGCTTCCTGCCCGACACCTCGGCGCCGGTCAACGTCGAGTGGGGCGAGGAGAACCGCACCGTGGGTCTGCGCGTGCCGGATTCCGATCCGCAGAATCGCCGGGTGGAGAACCGCCTGGCGGGCGCTGATGCCAATCCCTATCTGGCCCTGGCGGCCAGCCTGCTGTGTGGCTATCTGGGCATGATCGAGAATGTCTCGCCCAGCGCCCCGGTACAGGGCCGCGGCTACGAGCGTCGCAACCTGCGCCTGCCGCTGACCCTGGAAGCCGCCCTGGAGCGCATGGAGCAGTCGGCCACCCTGGAGCGTTATCTGGGGAGTCGCTTCACCCGCGGCTACGTCGCGGTGAAGCGCGCCGAGCATGAGAATTACAAGCGCGTGATCAGTTCCTGGGAGCGGGAATTCCTGCTGCTCAGCGTCTGACCGCGATTCAAGGAGAGGCTTCGTGACTACCTTTACCACCGCCCATTGGCAGGACCTGAGTCGCCGGCACCTGCTGGCGCCCTTCACCGATTATCGCCAGCTCAACGAGAAGGGCGCGCGCATCATCACCCGCGCCGAGGGGGTGCACCTCTGGGACAGCGAGGGTCAGCGCATCCTCGACGGCATGGCCGGACTCTGGTGCGTCAACGTCGGCTACGGTCGTGAAGAACTGGTCGAGGCGGCCAGCCGCCAGATGCGCGAACTGCCCTATTACAACCTGTTCTTCCAGACCGCCCATCCGCCCGTACTGGAGCTGGCCAAGGCCATCGCCGAGCTGGCACCGGAGGGCATGAACCACGTGTTCTTCACCGGTTCCGGCTCGGAGGCCAACGACACCGTGCTGCGCCTGGTGCGCCATTACTGGGCAACCAAGGGCCAGCCGGAGAAGCGCGTGGTCATCGGCCGCTGGAATGGTTACCACGGATCGACCCTGGCCGGCGCCAGCCTGGGTGGCATGGCGGCGATGCACGAGCAGGGCGGCCTGCTGCCCGACATCGTGCATATCCCGCAACCCTACTGGTTCGGCGAGGGCGGCGAAATGAGTCCGGAGGAATTCGGCATCTGGGCGGCCGATCAGCTGGAGCGGAAGATCCTGGAGGTCGGCGAGGAGCGCGTCGCCGCCTTTATCGCCGAGCCCATCCAGGGCGCCGGCGGGGTGATCATTCCACCGGAAAGCTACTGGCCTCGGGTCCGTCAGATCCTCGACAAGTACGACATCCTCTTCATCGCCGACGAGGTCATCTGCGGCTTCGGTCGCACCGGCGAATGGTTCGGCAGCCAGTACTACGGCAATGCCCCGGACCTCATGCCCATCGCCAAGGGTCTCACCTCCGGCTATGTGCCCATGGGCGGCGTGGTGGTACGCGACGAAGTGGTCAGGGTGCTCGACGAGGGCGGCGAGTTCTATCACGGCTTCACCTATTCCGGGCATCCGGTGGCCGCGGCCGTGGCCCTGGAAAACATCCGCATCCTGCGCGACGAAGGCATCGTCGACCGGGTTCGCAGCACCACGGCACCCTATTTGCAGAAACGCTGGGCGGAGCTGGCCGACCATCCACTGGTGGGCGAGACCCGGGGGGTCGGCATGGTGGCGGCGCTGGAGCTGGTGCGCGACAAGAAGACGCGGGCGCGGTACGAGGGAGGGGCGGGCATGCTCTGTCGCGAGCACTGCTTCCGCAATGGCCTGGTGATGCGCGCGGTGGGCGATACCATGATCATCGCGCCGCCGCTGGTGATCACGCCGGAGTCCATCGACGAACTGGTCACCCTGGCGCGGCTGAGCCTCGATCAGACCCATGAGCTGCTGCGCCAGCGTGGCTAATGGCCGCCAAGGCTTGAGCCTGGCGGCGGACCTTGCCAGACTGCGCGCGGGCGCTGGCCGCGCGCCGAATCAAAAGACCAACGATGACTTGAGGAGCACCACCGCATGAATGTTTTTGGCAAGACTCTTCTAGCGCTGAGCCTGGCCGGCCTCTTTGCCGGTAACGCCTCGGCGGACCCCAAGGTCCTGCACGTCTACAACTGGAACGACTACATTGCCGAAGACACCATCGCCAACTTCGAGAAGGAGTCGGGGATCAAGGTGGTCTATGACGTCTACGACAGCAACGAGACCCTCGAAGCCAAGCTGCTCGCCGGCCGTTCCGGCTACGACGTGGTGGTGCCGTCCAACTCCTTCCTGGCCAAACAGATCAAGGCCGGCGTCTACCAGCCGCTGGACAAGTCCAAGTTGCCCAATTACAGCAACCTGGATCCGCAGCTGATGAAGACCCTGGAAGTCAGCGATCCGGGCAACCAGTACGCCATCCCCTACCTCTGGGGCACCATCGGCATCGGCTACAACCCGGCCAAGGTCAAGGCCGCCCTGGGCGACAACGCCCCGGTGGATTCCTGGGACCTGATCTTCAAGCCCGAAAACCTTTCCAAGCTCAAGGGCTGCGGCGTGGCCGTGCTGGATTCGCCCACCGAGATCATTCCCGCCGGTCTGCACTACCTCGGCTACAAGCCGGATAGCCAGGATCCCACGGAGATCAAGGCGGCCGAGGAGCTGTTCCTCAAGGTGCGTCCGTACATCACCTACTTCCACAGTTCCAAGTACATCTCGGACCTGGCCAACGGCAACGTCTGCGTGGCGGTCGGCTATTCCGGCGACATCGCCCAGGCCAAGGCCCGCGCGGCCGACGCCAAGAACGGCGTGACCGTGGCCTACAACATTCCCAAGGAAGGTGCCGGCACCTTCTTCGACACCATGGCCATTCCCAAGGATGCCGAGAATCCCGAGGGCGCGCTGAAGTTCATCAACTACATCATGGAGCCCAAGGTGATCGCGGCGGTCAGCGACTACGTGCAGTATCCCAACGGCAACAAGGAGGCGACCCCGCTCGTAGCTGAAGCGATCCGCACCAACCCGGGGATCTATCCGACCCAGGAAACCATGGCCAAGCTGTACGCCTTCCCGGATCTTCCGGCCAAGACCCAGCGTCTGATGACCCGTACCTGGACCACCATCAAGTCCGGCAAGTGAGTTCCGCCGCCGCGTGCGGCTGAAAGAACGGCACGCCGGAGTCACTCCGGCGTGCCGTCCGTCTGTATGGACCGCTGAAAGGGTGTCGCCCTGATGCCCACCATGAAAGGAGCCGCCCGTGCTTTCGTTGCGTAAAACCCTGCTGGCCATGACCACCCTGACCGTCATGGGAACCGCCGTCGCCGAGCCGACGGTACGCGTCTACAACTGGAGCGATTACGTCGGCGAGACCACGCTCGAGGATTTCCAGAAGGCCACCGGCATCACGCCGGTCTATGACGTCTTCGATTCCAACGAAACCCTCGAAGGCAAGCTCCTGGCCGGTCACACCGGCTATGACGTGGTGGTGCCCTCGAGCAACTTCCTGGCCAAGCAGATCAAGGCGGGCGCCTTCCAGAAACTGGACAAGAGCCAGCTGCCGAACTGGCAGAATCTCGATCCGGCGCTGCTCAAGCAGCTGGAAAAGAGCGATCCGGGTAACCAATACGGCGTTCCCTACCTGTGGGGCACCAACGGCATCGGGTACAATGTCGACAAGGTCAAGGCCGCGCTGGGCACCGACAAGCTCGATTCCTGGGCCATCCTGTTCGAACCCGAGAACCTCAAGAAGCTGAGCAAGTGCGGCGTCTCCTTCATGGACTCGCCCGACGAGGTCTATCCGGCAGTCCTGCAATACCTGGGACTCGATCCCAACAGCACCAATCCCGACGACTACAAGAAGGCCGAGGCCCAGCTGCTCAAGGTGCGGCCATACATCACCTATTTCCATTCCTCCAAGTACATCTCGGATCTGGCCAACGGCAACATCTGCGTGGCCTTCGGCTATTCCGGCGATGTCTTTCAGGCGCGTTCGCGTGCCGAGGAAGCGAAGAAGGGCGTCAACATCGGCTACGCGATTCCCAAGGAGGGCGCGAACCTCTGGTTCGACCTCCTGGCCATCCCCAAGAATGCCAAAAACGTGAAGGAGGCCCATACCTTCATCAACTATCTGCTGCAGCCCGAAGTCATCGCCAAGGTCAGTGACTATGTCGGCTACGCCAACCCCAATCCGAAGGCGGGCGAGCTGATGAATGCCGAGCTGCGGCAGGACGAGACGGTCTATCCGCCACAGGCGGTGATGGACAAGCTGTACGTCATGAAGGAACTGCCCCCCCAGATCCTGCGCCTGGAAACCCGCAGCTGGACGCGGGTCAAGTCCGGCAAATAACCAACGCTAAAGCGGACCGGCCCGGCCGGTCCCCGATTTTCCTGGGGAGATGTACATGGCGACTGCCACCAGTGCCTTCAAGAAAGCCGCCACCGGCGACAAGAAAGCCAAGGAAGTCCTGGTCAAGATCGACCGGGTCACCAAGAAATTCGACGAAACCGTCGCTGTCGACGACGTCTCCCTGACCATCAACAAGGGCGAGATCTTCGCCCTGCTCGGCGGCTCGGGTTCGGGCAAGTCGACCCTGCTGCGCATGCTGGCCGGTTTCGAGCGACCCAGCGAAGGGCGCATCTTCCTCGATGGCGTGGACATCACCGACATGCCGCCCTACGAGCGGCCGATCAACATGATGTTCCAGTCCTATGCACTGTTCCCGCACATGAGCGTGGAGCAGAACATCGCCTTCGGCCTCAAGCAGGACAAGCTGCCCAAGGCCGAGATCGACGCCCGTGTGGCCGAGATGCTCAAGCTGGTGCACATGACCCAGTACGCCAAGCGCAAGCCGCACCAGCTCTCCGGTGGCCAGCGCCAGCGGGTGGCCCTGGCGCGCTCCCTGGCCAAGCGGCCCAAGCTGCTGCTGCTCGACGAACCCATGGGCGCCCTGGACAAGAAGCTGCGCTCGCAGATGCAGCTGGAACTGGTGGAGATCATCGAGCGCGTGGGCGTGACCTGCGTGATGGTGACCCACGACCAGGAAGAGGCCATGACCATGGCCGAGCGCATCGCCATCATGCACCTGGGCTGGATCGCCCAGGTGGGCAGCCCCATGGACATCTACGAGACCCCGGCGAGCCGGCTGGTCTGCGAGTTCATCGGCAGCGTCAACGTCTTCGACGGCGAGCTGACCGACGACGGTGCCGACCACGCCATCATCCACAGTCCGCAACTGGAGCGACCGATCTACATCGGTCACGGCATCAGCACCCGCGCCCAGGAAAAGCAGGTCACCTTCGCCCTGCGCCCCGAGAAGCTGCTGATGGGCACCAGCCTGCCGGCGGATCACGAGCATCCCGACTACAACTGGTGCAGCGGCACCGTGCACGACATCGCCTACCTGGGCGGGCACTCGGTCTATCACGTCAAGCTGGGCACCGGTCCCATCGTCCAGTGCTTCATCGCCAACGCCGAGCGTCTCGGCAAGCGACCCACCTGGGATGACGCCGTGGTGGTGTACTGGGAAGACGACAGCGGCGTGGTACTGCAAGCATGACCAGACCTCCCTTGCTCAAGCGCCTGCTCGATGGCCGCCGCCTGACCATCGGCGTGCCCTTCGTGTGGCTGTTCCTGTTCTTCCTGCTGCCGTTCCTGATCGTGCTCAAGATCAGCTTCTCGGTCGCGGACGTGGCCATTCCGCCCTATACCGAGCTGTTCACCTACGCTGACCAGCAACTGGATATCGCGCTCAACTTCGGCAACTACCTGATGTTCGCCGACGATCCGCTGTATCTGGACGCCTACCTCGGCTCGCTGAAGATGGCCGGCATCAGCACCCTGATCTGTCTGCTGATCGGCTATCCCATGGCCTATGCCATCGCCCGGGCCAGTCGCGAGAAGCAGACGGTGCTGCTGCTGCTGATCATGATGCCGACCTGGACCGCCATCCTCATCCGCGTCTATGCCTGGATGGGGCTGCTATCCACCAATGGCCTGATCAACAGCTTCCTGATGAGTCTGGGGATCATCAGCAGTCCGCTGCAGATGCTCAACACCAACTTCGCGGTGTACCTGGGGATCGTCTATTCCTATCTGCCGTTCATGATCCTGCCGCTGTTCGCCAACCTGGTGAAGCATGACCTGACCCTGCTGGAAGCCGCTGGCGACCTGGGTGCCAGTCGCTTCACCAGCTTCTGGAGGATCACCGTGCCGCTGTCCAAGAACGGCATCATCGCCGGCTGCATGCTGGTGTTCATTCCGGCAGTGGGCGAGTTCGTCATTCCCGAGCTGCTGGGTGGCCCGGAGACCCTGATGATCGGCCGCGTGCTCTGGCAGGAATTCTTCAACAACCGTGACTGGCCGGTGGCCTCGGCCCTGGCGGTGGTGATGCTGGTGATCCTCATCGTGCCCATCGTGCTGTTCAACAGAAACCAAGCCAAGGAACTGGAGGGCAAGCTGTGAGCCAGAAAGCCGCTCTGCGCCCATCGTGCTGTTCAACCGGCTCTCCAATCTGGAGCCGAGCCAAGGAACTGGAGGGCAAGCTATGAGAGGCCTCAAGTTCACCAACCTGATGCTGGTGCTCGGGCTGCTGTTCATCTATCTGCCGATGGTCATCCTGGTCATCTACTCCTTCAACGAGTCGCGCCTGGTGACCGTCTGGGGCGGCTGGTCGGTGAAGTGGTACGTCGGCCTGCTGGACAATACCCAGCTGATGAGCGCGGTGTTCCGCTCGCTGGAGATCGCCCTCTACACGGCCATCTCCTCGGTGATCCTCGGCACCCTGGCGGCCTTCGTGCTGACCCGCATCCCGCGCTTCCGCGGCCGCACCGTCTTCGGCGGCATGGTCACGGCGCCGCTGGTGATGCCCGAGGTGATCACCGGTCTGTCGCTGCTGCTGCTGTTCGTCTCCATGGCGCAACTGATCGGCTGGCCGCAGGACCGCGGCGTGACCACCATCTGGATCGCCCACACCAGCTTCTGCTCCTCCTATGTGGCGGTGGTGGTCTCCTCGCGCCTGCGCGAACTGGACCTGTCCATCGAGGAGGCAGCCATGGACCTGGGCGCCCGGCCGTGGAAGGTGTTCCTGCTGATCACCATTCCCATGATCGCGCCCTCGCTGGCGGCGGGCGGCATGATGTCCTTCGCCCTGTCGCTGGACGACCTGGTGCTGGCAAGCTTCGTCTCGGGCCCCGGCTCGACCACCCTGCCGATGGAGGTATTCTCCGCGGTGCGTCTGGGCGTGAAGCCGGAGATCAATGCCATCGCCAGCCTGATCCTCCTGGCGGTCTCGCTGTTCACCTTCTTCGCCTGGTACTTCACCCGCCGCGCCGAGAAGAAGCGCCTGCAGGGCCTGCAGGAAGCCATGGACGCCACGGCCTCGGAGATCACCCGGCGCGAACGCGAAACGGCCACCCTCATGGCGCCGCCGGCCAACAGCTAGGTCGCGTTTTGTCCCCTCTCCCTCCGGGAGAGGGTTAGGGTGAAGGCCGTTGTTTGCTAAAATTCCAGGCACTGCAACGAAATGCACTGCAACGATAAGCGGCCCCCATGAAACAGTACCTCGACCTGATGCGCCACGTGCGCGAACACGGCACCTTCAAGAGCGACCGCACCGGCACCGGGACCTACAGCGTCTTCGGCTACCAGATGAGATTCGATCTGGCCGAGGGCTTTCCCCTGGTCACCACCAAGAAGTGCCATCTGCGATCCATCATCCACGAACTGCTGTGGTTCCTGCAGGGCGAGACCAACATCCGCTACCTGAAGGACAACGGCGTGTCCATCTGGGACGAGTGGGCCGATGAGAACGGTGAGCTGGGCCCGGTCTACGGCTACCAGTGGCGCAGCTGGCCGGCACCGGACGGTCGCCATATCGACCAGATCGCCGGGGTGGTGGACATGATTCGCGCCAAGCCCGACTCGCGGCGCCTGATCGTCTCGGCCTGGAATCCGGCGCTGGTGGACGAGATGGCGCTGCCGCCGTGCCATGCGCTGTTCCAGTTCTATGTCGCCGATGGCCGGCTGAGCTGCCAGCTGTATCAGCGTTCCGCGGACATCTTCCTCGGCGTGCCCTTCAACATCGCCAGCTACGCGCTGCTGACCCTGATGGTGGCCCAGGTCACCGGACTGCAACCGGGCGAATTCATCTGGACCGGCGGTGATTGCCATCTCTATGCCAATCACCTGGAACAGACCGATCTGCAGCTGACCCGCGAACCGCTGCCGCTGCCGACCATGAAGCTCAATCCGGCGGTCACGGACCTGTTCGCCTTCCGCTTCGAGGATTTCGAACTGGCAGGCTACCAGGCCCATCCGCACATCAAGGCGCCGGTCGCGGTCTGAACAAGCGGCCGCCGCGCTCAGGTGCCGTCGCCGTGCTCAAGCACCTCGTCCACCAGTTGCTCGGGCGCCTTGCGTACGTCCAGCACCTGGGCTTCCAGGTGATCCGGCGCCTCCAGGGTGTCGAGCTGGCTCTGCAGGAGCTTGGGATCGAAGAAATGCCCGCGGCGACTGCCGATGCGCTCGGCCAGCAGCTCGGGTGAGCCCTTGAGGAACAGCAGCCGGACGCCTTCCAGGCCGTTCAGCAGGCGATCGCGATAGACCTTCTTCAGCGCCGAGCAGGCGAACACCCGGGTGGTGCCTTCGGCCTGTGCCTGCTGCATGGCGTCGTGGATGGCATCCAGCCAGGGCCAGCGATCCTCGTCGGTGAGGGCGATGCCCTTGGCCATCTTGTCCTTGTTGGCCTGGCTGTGAAAGGTGTCGGCATCGTCGAAACGGCAGTCCAGCCGGCTGGCCAGGAGTTCACCCAGGGTGGTCTTGCCACTGCCCGAGACGCCCATTATCAGATAGATCATCGTCGTCGCTCCACGTGAGGATTCGCCTCGCTATAGAGTGTCTAGAGCGGCGTTTGCTCCGGGGTCAGGCGGCTGCTCCAGGTGGCGCCGATGGACGCGACGATGATGCAGGCGAGGGCGAACCACTGGGCGACGCCCAGGATCTCGCCGAGGAATACCCAGCCGGAAAGGGCGCCCAGCGCCGGTTCCAGACTCATCAGGGTGCCGAAGGTGGCGGCCGGCAGGCGGGTCAGGACGACCATTTCCAGGGCATAGGGAATGGCCGTAGACATCAGCGCCAGGGCCAGCGCCAGCGGCCAGATTTCCGGTTGCAAGAGATTGCTGCCGCTATGGACGATGCCGATGGGCAGCACGACCAGGGCGGCGATGGTGGCGCCGAAAGCCACCGTGCCGGTACCGTGAACCGCGCCGGCGCGCTTGCCCAGGACGATGTAGATCGCCCAGCAGGCGCCGGCACCCAAGGCCAGGGTGGTGCCCAGCGGATCCAGGGCCGAGGCGTTGTGGCCGAAGGGCAGGAGCACGGCCAGGCCGGCCACCACCAGCACGATCCACAGCAGGTCCAGCCCGCGGCGCAGGGCGCACAGCGCCACTACCAGCGGACCGACGAATTCCAGGCCGACGGCGATGCCGATCGGCAGCCGCTGCATGGCCAGGTAGATGGTCAGGTTCATCACGCCCATGGCGACGCCATAGCCCAGCAGGCTGCCCAGCGCCGCGCGGCGGAAGTTGCGCCAGGGGCGCAGCACGATCAGCAGGACCAGGGCCGCGAAGATCAGCCGCAGGGTGGTGACGCCCACCGGATCGAGACGCAGGAACAGGGTCTTGGCCAGGCTGGCGCTGGTCTGGATCGAGGTCATGGCGACCAGCAGCAGGGCGACGGCGAACAGCGGAGAGCGGGCAGACATCGGCAGGGCTCGACTAGCGGGCCCGCCAGCATAGGTCATCCAGTCAGGGTCGCAAGGTTGGCTGCGACCTCAACGTGTTCTCGAGCGCTGCAGCAGCGATTCGGCGCTTTCGCGATTTTCCCGGACCTGCTCGACGAAGCGCTGCTGCTCTTCGCGCTGGGCCACCTGCACGCATTGCGCGTAGCCCGCGTCCCACCCTTGCTGGTAGGGCTTTTCCGCGGCGAAGCGGCGGGCGTCCTTGTGCTCGTAACCGATGCCATTGACCGCCTGCTTGCCGGTCTGGCAACCGTCACTGAAGCCATCGGCATAGGCCGGGGGATAGCCCTTGGCGATGAGCTGGTCGTGGTAACTGGTGCAAGCCGTGAGACTGGCCAGCAGGACGAACAACGAGGCGAGACGACGAGAGACAGCCATGGGAGCCTCCTCACGGGATACTACGTCTGATCCCTATGGAGAAAGCTTAGTTGGCGCCTGGTGAGAATTTCGTCAAAAAACGCCTGGGTTGAAAAATACCGACGGACGTCATGGCGAGCCCCTCGAACCGCTGCGCTTAAATACGCGGCGGAGCGACGCTTGCCTTGCTTCGGCTGTCATCCCGGTCGCAGAATGCGGGCACTGCTTGCATGCCTGACAAGGACTTACGATGCACGATCCCGTCGCAGCCGGTCTCCCGCTCGCCCCTGATGAGCTGACCCGCCCCTTCGCCCCCGAACAGTTTTCCTTCGCCGATACCGATCAGCTCGAGCCCTTCCGCGGCATCCTGGGTCAGGAGCGTGCGGTGGAAGCCCTGCAGTTCGGCGTGGCCATGCCGCGGCCCGGCTATAACGTCTTCGTCATGGGCGAGCCGGGCACCGGTCGTTTCTCCTTCGTCCAGCGCTATCTCAAGGCCGAAGCCAAGCGCCAGCCGACGCCCAACGACTGGGTGTACCTGAATCACTTCGAAGAGCCCCGGGCGCCAAGCGTGCTGGAGCTGCCCCCCGGCGAGGGCGAGGCCTTCGTGGCCGACATGGCCCATTTCATCGACAACCTGCTGGCTACCTTTCCGGCGGTGTTCGAGCATCCGGCCTTCCAGCAGAAGAAGAGCGCCATCGAGCGCGCCTTCAACCAGCGCTATGACCAGGCGCTGGACGTGGTGGAAAAGCTCGCCCTGGAAAAGGAAATCGCCCTCTACCGCGACGCCAACAATGTCGCCTTCACCCCGATGAAGGAAGGCAAGGCGCTGGATGAAGCCGACTTCGCCCAGCTGCCCGAAGCCGAGCGCGAGCGGTTCCACGCTGACATCTCCAGCCTGGAAGAGCGCCTCAACGAAGAGCTGGCCAGCCTGCCGCAGTGGCGGCGCGAGTCGAGCAACCAGCTGCGCGCCCTGAACGAAGACACCATCATCCAGGCCCTACAGCCGCTGCTGGCGCCGCTCTCGGAAAAGTACAACGACAACCCCGGGGTCTGCGCCTACCTGCAGGCGATGCAGGTGGATCTGCTCAAGACCGTGGTCGAGCAACTGGCCGACGACGCCAAGCCCGACATGCAGCGGCGCAAGGAGCTGCGCGAGCAATACGAGCCCAATCTGATCATCGGCCACCACGTCACCGGTGGTGCCCCGGTGGTGTTCGAGTCCCACCCGACCTACGACAACCTCTTCGGTCGCATCGAATACCAGTCCGATCAAGGCGCCCTCTACACCAACTACCGCCAGCTGCGCCCCGGCGCGCTGCACCGCGCCAATGGCGGCTTCCTCATCGTCGAGGCGGACAAGCTGCTGACCGAGCCCTTCGTCTGGGACGCCCTCAAGCGCGCCCTGCATTCGCGTCAGCTGAAGATGGAATCGCCGCTGGCCGAGCTGGGTCGGCTCACCGCCATGAGCCTGGCGCCGCAGCAGATCCCGCTGCAGCTCAAGGTCATCATCATCGGCTCGCGCAACATCTACTACACCCTGCAGGAGCTGGATTCGGACTTCCAGGAGATGTTCCGGGTACTGGTGGACTTCGACGAAGAGCTGCCGCTGCGCGACGAAAGCCTCGAGCAGTTCGCCCAGCTACTCAAGACGCGCACCTCGGAAGAGGGCATGGCGCCCCTGACCTCGGCGGCCGTGGCGCGGCTGGCCACCTACAGCGCGCGGCTGGCCGAGCACCAGGGCCGGTTGTCGGCGCGTATCGGCGATCTGTTCCAGCTGGTCAGCGAAGCCGACTTCATCCGCCACCTGGCCGGCGACGAGCGTACCGACAAGGGTCATGTCGAGCGGGCGCTCAAGGCCAAGGAAACCCGCACCGGTCGCGTCTGCGCCCGGGTGCTGGACGACATGCTGACCGGCCTCATCCTCATCGACACCCAGGGCGCCGCGGTGGGCAAGTGCAACGGCCTCACCGTGCTGGAGGTGGCCGATTCCGCCTTCGGCATGCCGGCGCGCATCTCCGCCACGGTCTACCCGGGTGCCAGCGGCATCCTCGACATCGAGCGCGAGGTCAGTCTGGGCCAGCCCATCCACTCCAAGGGCGTGATGATCCTGACCGGCTACCTGGGCAGTCGCTATGCCCAGGAATTCCCGCTGTCGATCTCGGCCAGCATCGCCCTGGAGCAGTCCTATGGCTATGTCGACGGCGACAGCGCCTCCCTCGGCGAGGCCTGCACCCTGATCTCCGCGCTGTCGCGCACGCCGCTCAAGCAGTGCTTCGCCATCACCGGCTCCATCAACCAGTTTGGCGAGGTGCAGCCGGTCGGCGGCGTGAACGAGAAGATTGAGGGTTTCTTCCGCCTCTGCCAGGCCCGTGGCCTGACCGGCGAGCAGGGCGTGATCATCCCGCGTGCCAACGTTACCAACCTGATGCTCGACGAGACCGTGCTGGAAGCGGTTCGCGCAGGGCTGTTCCATGTCTATGCCGTGCGCCAGGCGGATGAGGCGCTGTCGCTGCTGGTGGGCGAGCCCGCCGGGGCCCCGAATGCCAAGGGTCGCTTCCCGGACGGTAGCGTCAATGCGCGCGTGGTACAGCGTCTCAAGGAAATCGCCGAGCTCGAGCTGGAAGATGAACTGGCCGACAAACTCAGTGATAACTCCAAGGCAAAAGGGAAAAACAACGACGCGCAGGAGAACTGAGCTCCAGGGGGCAGGTCGGATTTTGTACAAGGCGTCGCAGCCCAAGTAGCACGGCGCCCAGACCCGCTTGCCCCCTGTTGACCAACAGGGTTGTCCACAGCCTTTGTGGATACCTCTGGCCTAGGACCGGCGAGCATTGAGCGCTTCGAGAGGATGACGCCATGTCCCGCACCATTACCCTGATCCGTCCCTGCCTGGGCCTCGTCACCCGTATCGAATGCGAAATCAAGCCGCTCGGTCAGGAGCAGGGCCTCTGGACCCTGTTGTGCGCCGCCGGCCTGAATGGCCAGCAGCCCACCGCGATCAAGGCCCAGGGGCCTTTCCACGGACCCAAGGCGGCCGAAGGCGTCATGACTGCCATCGCCGAGAACCTGGTGGAACAGGGCTATATCCAGGTCGAAGAGACCCAGATCTGGCGCCTGCACATGCAGAGCGAGCTGCGCAAGATGAACGGCGAGCGCGCCCACCAGCAGGTGCGTTTCCAGGTCGGTCCCGACGCCTGAGTCAGGTACAACCTGCCGCATTGGTCCGCCTGCAACGCCCCGGTATACTCGCCCGGCCCTGGTAATCCGAGCGAGTCTGCATGGAACGTCTGATCGAAAAAGCCCTTTACGCCTCCCGCTGGCTGCTGGCCCCCATCTACCTGGGGTTGTCCCTGGCACTTGTCCTGCTGGCGCTCAAGTTCTTTCAGGAAGTCTTCCACGTCCTGCCGCACATCTTCCAGTCCACCGAAGCCGAACTGATCCTGCTGGTCCTGTCGCTTATCGACATGGCACTGGTGGGTGGCCTGCTGGTCATGGTGATGATCTCCGGCTACGAGAATTTCGTCTCCCAGCTGGATATCGACGAAGGCTCGGAAAAGCTCAGCTGGCTGGGCAAGATGGATTCGGGCTCGCTGAAGAACAAGGTGGCTGCCTCCATCGTCGCCATCTCCTCGATCCACCTGCTGCGCATCTTCATGGATGCCCAGAACACCAATCCCGAATATCTCAAGTGGTACGTGATCATCCATCTGGTGTTCGTCGTCTCGGCCTTCGCCATGGGCTATCTGGATCGGCTAACCAAGCACTGACGGGCCGGGCGGCCATTCGTCCGCCGCCGGCAGCTTTCGTTTACGCTTTGTGGATTGCGCCGCTGCGCTGGCTTGTCCTAGGTTGTCGAATGCTTACAGCTGCCGATCGACGCCTCCCTGGCGTCGATCTCGACCCGGAGGTTTCCATGCAATTGCCGGAATTGATCCAGCGCGCCCAGGCCGGCGAGGTCCGTGAACTCAATCTGCTGTCCATCGAAGGCGGCTTCTATGTGCTCGAGGTGCTCACCCAGGGCGGTCGCACGCGGCTGACCGGGCGGGATGGCCACTTCTACCGCCTGGGCTCCGCTGCCCAGGCCCGCCGTCTGCTGGCCGACCTGCCGCCGCTGCCGTGCTTTCTCATCCAGCACAGTGCCTATGACGAGATGGTCGGCATGGCGCCACGCTCCTCGGAACCCCTGAAGATCCCGCTGAACTACCGGAACGCCTCTTGAGCGACGGCGCCGTCCGGCGCCTGCTGCCGGTCCTTGGCGATCAGCTGTCGCCCCGGCTGGCCTCCCTGCGTGATGCCGATCCCGCCCAGGACGTACTGCTGCTCGCCGAGGTCCAGGAAGAAGCCAGCTACGTCCCGCACCACCCGCGCAAGATCGCGCTGATCTTCAGCGCCATGCGCCACTTCGCCAGCGAGATGCGCACGCGTGGCTTCCAGGTCCATTACCGCACCCTGGATGACCCGGACAACCAGGGCTCGCTGCCGGCCGAGATCGCTTTCTGGGCAAAGAAGACGGGCGCGCGTCAGGTTCATCTGACCGAGGCCGGCGAATGGCGTCTGGAACAGGCCTTGCGAGGGCTCGCTCTGGCAATACCTGTGCAGTGGTACGGCGACGACCGATTCCTCTGCAGCCGCGCCGCCTTCGCCCGCTGGGCCGGAGCCCGCACCGAGTTGCGCATGGAGGCCTTCTACCGCGGCATGCGCAGGCGACACGGCTGGTTGATGGACGGGGAGGACGAACCCTGTGGCGGGGTCTGGAATCTGGACAAGGACAATCGCAAGGCCCTGCCCAGGGACCATTCTGTCCCCGAGCCCTTCAGCTGTCCGCCCGATGCCTGTACCCGGGAGGTGCTCGACCTGGTCGGGCAGCGCTTCGCCCACCACTATGGCCGGCTGGAGGGTTTCGACTATCCGGTGACCCGTACCCAGGCCGAGCGCCTCTGGCAGCAGTTCCTGGCGTCGGGCCTGCGCGACTTTGGCCGCTACCAGGACGCCATGGCCCATGGCGAGCCCTATCTGCATCACGCGCGGATCAGCGCGGCACTCAATATCGGGCTGCTGGACCTGCGTCAGCTCTGCGCCGACGTGGACGCCGCCTATCGCGAGGGCAGGGTGCCGCTCAACAGCGCCGAGGGTTTTCTGCGTCAGCTGATCGGCTGGCGGGAGTACGTCCATGGCGTCTACTGGCTGCGCATGCCCGACTACCGGGAGCTCAATGTGCTGGGCAATAGCCGGCCGCTACCGGAGTTCTACTGGACCGGGACGACCCGCATGGCCTGCCTGCGCGAAGCCATCGGCCAGACCCTGGCGCTGGGTTACGCCCACCATATCCAGCGGCTGATGGTCACCGGCAACTTCGCCCTGCTGGCCGGCATCGCGCCCCAGGCCATCGGCGAGTGGTACCTGGCGGTCTATCTGGATGCCTTCGAGTGGGTCGAGCTGCCCAACACCCAGGCCATGGTAATGCACGCGGACGGTGGCTATCTGGCGAGCAAGCCCTATTGCGCCAGCGGCCAGTACATCCGTCGCCAGTCCGACTACTGCAAGGGCTGCCACTATCAGGTCGGCGAGGCCCTGGGCGAGCGGGCCTGCCCCTTCAATGCCCTCTACTGGCATTTCCTGATCCGCCATCGCGGGCGCTTCGCCCACTATCCGCGCATGCTCAATCTCTATCGCAATCTCGATCGTCAGACGCCCGAACGGCAGCAGGCGCTGTGGCAGCGGGGAGAGGCACTGCTGGCGCGTCTCGACGCAGGAGCATCCCTATGAAGAAGGCCGATCTGCCCACCAAGCTCTGTCCGGTCTGCCAGCGGCCCTTCACCTGGCGCAAGAAGTGGGAGCGCAACTGGGACGAGGTGCGCTACTGCTCCGAGCGCTGTCGCCGGCAGCGTGGCAGCCTGGGCGGCGGCGAGTCGAGTCCCTGATGTGCTAGGCTCGGCTCCTTTTTGACGATGGAAAGGCTGCTATGAACGACATCCTGCTCGACACCGACGAAGCCCGCGTCAGCTATGGCATCGGCCGCCAGCTGGGCGATCAGCTGCGCCAGAATCCGGTCCCCGGCATGCAGCTGGCAGCCGTGCTCGCCGGTCTCAACGAGGCCTTCGACGGCCAGGAGTCCCGGGTGGACGTCGAGTCGCTGAACGCCAGCTTCCGTGTCATCCGCGAGCGCATGCAGGCGGAAGCCCAGATCAAGGCCGCCGCGGCCGCCCAGGAAGGCGTCGACTACCTGAAGGCCAATGCCGAGCGCCCTGGCGTCGTGGTGCTGCCGTCCGATCTGCAATACGAGGTGCTCACCCAGGGTGAAGGCGCTACGCCGACTCGCGAAGACCAGGTGCGTACCCACTACCACGGCACCCTCATCGACGGCAGCGTGTTCGACAGCTCCTACCAGCGTGGCCAGCCAGCCGAGTTTCCGGTGGGCGGCGTGATCGCCGGCTGGACCGAAGCCCTGCAACTGATGCCTGCCGGCAGCAAGTGGCGCCTGCATGTGCCCAGCGAACTGGCCTATGGCGCCCAGGGCGTCGGCGGCATCCCGCCACATAGCGTGCTGGTGTTCGACGTCGAGCTGCTCGACGTCCTTTAAGAGCGACCAACAAAACTACTGCGCGTCCGCCAGGCGGGTGCGTGCCGTGCTCGAAATCCTCATGTACCACTTGTACATTGCGGTTTCTGCGCTCTGCGCACACCCGCCTAACAACCGCTCGCTACGTTCTGTTGGCCACTCTTCGGCCCTCAGCAGTCCAGCCGCAGCGCCTCGTTGTCCGGGCGCAGCGCCAGGGCATAGCTGAACAGAAAGACCTGGCGGATCTGCTCCTTCACCACCCGCGGTTCGCTGGAGGTGAGGCTGTGCAGGTCCAGCTCGCCCAGGTCCTTGAGTTCTTCCAGCGCCGTCTCGTCCAGTTCCGCGCAAACCTTGCCGGTTTCCCGGTTGAGGATGCGCAGATAGGGGTGCGGCCGGTCCAGCCAGGCGTCGATCAGATAAGTCATGGCAAGAGCTCCTGCTGTGCTATTCATGAGAATAATTCTTATTCGCTAAATAGCAAGCCGATTACCTGACTTTTTTAGTAGGACATGAAAAAGCCCGCAGTCTGGCGACAGCGGGCTTGGTCAGTCGACGTCAGGCCTCAGTGGGTACGGGCCACCGAGAAGCGACCCAAGTCGGCGAGCGCGTCGCGATATTCGCTGGCGGGCAGGGCATCCAGGCAGGCGATGGCCCGCTCGGCGAATTCCTGCGCCTTGCGCGCGGTATAGTCGAGGGCGCCGGCAGCTTCGACGGCGGCGCGCACGCCTTCCAGATCCTGACTGCCGCCCTGGCGGATCGCCTGGCGTACCAGCGCGGCCTGTTCAGCAGTGCCTTCGCGCATGGTCACGATCAGCGGCAGGGTCGGTTTGCCTTCAGCCAGGTCGTCACCGACGTTCTTGCCCAGGGCCACGGCGTCGCCCTGGTAGTCGAGCAGGTCGTCGACCAGCTGGAAGGCCACGCCCAGATGATCGCCATAGCGGCGCAGGGCGTCCGCCTGTTCGGCGCTGGCGTCGGCCAGGATCGCCGCGCTGTGGGTGGAGGCCTCGAAGAGCATGGCGGTCTTGCCGCGAATGACCTCCATGTAGATCTCTTCGGTGGTGCTGGCGTCGCGGATCTTCGACAGCTGCAGCACCTCGCCCTCGGCGATGACGCGAGTGGCCTGGGAGATGATGCGCATCACCTCCATGGAGCCCAGCGCCACCATCATCTCGAAGGAGCGGGCATAGAGGAAGTCGCCGACCAGCACGCTGGGGGCGTTGCCCCAGAGGGCGTTGGCAGTGGAACGGCCGCGGCGCATCCCCGAGGCATCGACGACGTCGTCGTGCAGCAGGGTGGAGGTGTGCAGGAATTCGATGGTCGCCGCCAGCAGCTGCAGATCGTGGTCGGCGCGCCCGAGCGCCTTGCCGGCCAGCAGCACCAGCAGCGGACGCAGGCGTTTGCCGCCCGCAGAGACGATGTAGTCGCCAATCTTCTCGACCAGCGGCACGCGCGAGGTCAGCTGCTGGCGGATGATGCCGTCTACGGCGGCGAAATCGTCCGTCACCACGCGATAGAAGGACTGGGATTGCTGCGTCATTGAGAGGTGTCCACTGGAGGTCCGGGCAATATTCAGGCGGCCGGATGGCGCATGACCGCCAGACTATGCCCTAGGGACCGGCACGAGTGCCATGCCCAGGGATTGCCATCGCGCTCCCGCGGCTCGCCGCTCCTGCCGATTCGGCTGGGCACCGGCCCGGCATGGCCGCTGAACGAGGTTGCGCGGCATGCTAGGGGTGGGGTGGGGGGCTGTCAAGGCGCGGGCGGACGGCTCTTGCCTCCTGGCCCGGGCTTGCGTAGAATCGCGGGCCCTGAACATTCCTAGGGTTGACCCCCTGTCTTACGCAATTGCGCGGCGGTCCTTCCGGTCCCGTGCAGCCATGCCGGTCGACGATACCTCCTATAAAGCACCGGGTGAGCAGGTTTAACGGAGATTTACCATGTCCTACGCAGTTATCGTTACCGGTGGCAAGCAATACAAGGTCGCCGAAGGCGAATACCTGAAGGTCGAGAAGCTCGACATCGCCACCGGTGAAACCGTCACCTTCGACCAGGTTCTGCTGGTTGGCAACGGTGACGACGTCAAGATCGGTCTGCCGGTCGTTGATGGTGCCAAAGTGACCGCCGAAGTGACCGCCCAGGGCCGTCACGACAAGGTCACCATCATCAAATTCCGTCGTCGTAAGCATCACATGAAGCGTCAGGGCCACCGTCAGTGGTTCACCGAAATCAAGATCACTGGCATCCAGGCCTGATCTCGCCTCTAACGGAGAATTGACTCATGGCACACAAAAAAGCGGGTGGTTCTACTCGTAACGGTCGCGATTCCGAAAGCAAACGCCTTGGCGTGAAGCTGTACGGCGGCCAGGTCGTCAAGGCCGGCAACATCATCGTGCGTCAGCGCGGCACCCAGTACCATGCCGGTTACGGCGTGGGCCTCGGCAAGGATCACACCCTGTTCGCGAAAGTGGACGGCGTGATCAAGTTCGACGTGAAGGGCGCCTTCGGTCGTCGTTACGTGAGCATCGTCGCCGCCGCCTAAGGCCCGTGACGAAAGAAAAGCCCTGTCTACCCGACGGGGCTTTTTCGTTTGTAGTTAAGCTATTTCCCTTGTAGTTAAGCTATTTCCTTGTTTGCAGCGGCCCGCGAGCGCGGGAGGTCCAGATGAAATTCGTCGATGAAGTATCCATACACGTAAAAGCGGGTGACGGCGGCAACGGCATGATGAGTTTCCGCCGGGAGAAATTCATCGAGAAGGGTGGCCCCAATGGCGGTGACGGCGGCGATGGCGGGTCGATCTGGCTTGAAGCCGACATCAACCTGAACACCCTGGTCGATTACCGTTACACCCGACGTTTCACCGCGCAGAACGGTGAAAAGGGCGGGAGCACCGAGTGCACCGGCGCCAAGGGTGAAGACCTGGTGCTGCCGGTACCCGTGGGCACCACGGTGATCGATGCGGCGACCCAGGAGATCATCGGTGACCTGACCCAGCCCGGTCAGCGCATCCGGGTGGTCCAGGGTGGCTGGCACGGCCTCGGCAATACCCGTTTCAAGTCCAGCACCAATCGTGCGCCGCGGCAGACCACACCCGGCAAGCCCGGCGAAGAGCGTGATCTCAAGCTGGAGCTCAAGGTGCTGGCGGACATCGGCCTGCTCGGCCTGCCCAATGCCGGCAAGAGCACCTTCATCCGTGCGGTGTCGGCTGCCAAGCCCAAGGTGGCGGACTATCCCTTCACCACCCTGGTGCCGAATCTGGGTGTGGTCAGCGTGGGGCGCTTCAAAAGCTTCGTGGTCGCCGACATTCCGGGGCTGATCGAGGGTGCCTCCGAAGGCGCCGGTCTGGGGATCCGTTTCCTCAAGCACCTGGCGCGAACCCGCCTGCTGCTGCACCTTGTCGACATGGCACCGCTGGATGAGAGCGATCCGGCCGAGGCTGCCGAGACCATCATCAACGAGCTGACCAAGTTCAGCCCGGCGCTCGGCGAGCGTGACCGCTGGCTGGTGCTGAACAAGGCCGACCAGTTGCTCGACGACGAGCGCGAAGAGCGCCTCAAGGCGGTGGTCGAGCACCTGGATTGGCAGGGTCCGGTCTTCGTCATCTCCGCGCTGGAGCGCGAGGGGACCGAGCAGCTCTGCCAGGCGATCATGCAGTATCTCGACGAGCGCACCCTGCGCCTCGCCGAGGATCCGGCCTATGCCGAAGCGCTGGAAGAACTCGATCAGCGCATCGAGGATGAGGCGCGGGCACGGCTGCAGGCGCTGGATGACCAGCGTGCCCTGCGTCGTTCCGGGGTCAAGGCGGTGGACGATGCCGATGACGACTTCGATGACGAAGACGACGGCGACGGTCCGGAAATCTTCTACGTACGGTAAGAAAGGAGCTTGCCCATGCGTGATCAGGTGTCTGGCGCCCAGCGCTGGGTGGTGAAGATCGGCAGTGCCCTGCTGACCGACGACGGTCGTTGTCTGGACGGTGGGGCCATGGCTGGTTGGGTCGAGCAGATGGTGGCCCTGCACCAGGCGGGCATCGAGCTGGTACTGGTGTCCTCGGGTGCGGTAGCGGCTGGCATGAGCCGGCTCGGCTGGGCGCAGCGCCCGACCGCCATCAACGAGTTGCAGGCGGCCGCGGCGGTGGGGCAGATGGGGTTGGTGCAGGCCTGGGAATCCAGTTTTGCCGAGCACCAGGTGCAGACCGCGCAGATCCTGCTGACCCATGACGACCTGTCCGATCGCAAGCGCTATCTCAACGCCCGCAGTACCTTGCGGACGCTGGTGAGCCTGGGCGTGGTGCCGGTGATCAACGAAAACGATACCGTCGTGACCGACGAGATTCGTTTTGGCGACAACGACACCCTGGCGGCCCTGGTGGCCAACCTGGTCGAGGCCGATCTGCTGGTCATCCTCACCGATCGCGATGGCATGTTCGACGCCGATCCGCGCAACAACCCCGACGCCAGCCTCATCAGTGAGGCGCGTGCCGACGATCCGGCGCTGGATCTGGTCGCTGGCGGTACCGGCGGTGCCCTGGGGCGTGGCGGCATGCAGACCAAGCTGCGTGCTGCTCGTCTGGCGGCACGTTCCGGTGCCTATACCGTCATCGTCGGTGGGCGGATCCAGCAGGTGCTCAGTCGCCTGCAGCAAGGCGAACAGTTGGGGACCCTGCTGTCACCCGAGCGCGGCCTGGTGGCGGCGCGCAAGCAGTGGCTGGCAGGGCATCTGCAGGTGCGTGGCACCCTGCGCCTGGATGCCGGTGCAGTGCAGGCCCTGGTAGGCGGTCATCGCAGTCTGTTGCCGGTGGGTGTACGGGAGCTGGAAGGCAGCTTCCGGCGTGGCGAGATGGTCGCCTGCGTCGGTCCGGATGGGCGCGAGGTGGCGCGTGGTCTGGTCAACTACAGTGCGACCGAGGCGCGGCGCATCCTGGGGCGGCCCTCGGATGCCATCGTTGTCGAGCTGGGCTACGTCTACGAGCCCGAACTGATCCACAGGGACAATCTGGTCCTGGTCTGACGATTGTCGGTAAGCGTCTGCCGAAGGCACCTTGCTCATGCTGAAGTTTCCTGTGCTCTGGAAGACGGTCAGGCCTTCATGCACAAATGTTCTTGGAGCCACCTCAGTAGCGCTTGCACTTCGATCCGTTCATCTCCGCTATTTTTTTTGTAAACAGAAATCGCATGGGGCAGAGGCACGCTTTCTGCGCAAGCTTGCATCAAAGCGCCCTCTTCAATAAGTTTTTTGGCAGTTCGACGCCAACCTAATGCAATACCATGCCCCGCGACTGCCGCCTGAAGCATCAGCGGGTAGCTATCAAACACCGTACCTCGCGGATGATCTGCCATCGTATTTCCAAATACCTTCAACCAGTCTTCCCAAGTCATGAAGTCTAGGGGCGTAGAACGATAGTGCAAAAGACTGTGCGCGCGCAGCTCTCCAAGGCTTAGAAACTTACCAGTCGCAAGGTAGTTCGGACTGCACACTGGAAAGACTTCGTCGGCAGCTGTAAATACTAGAGTATACGAGCCGCTAGCGCGCCCGGTGGTTTGCAGGGCAACATCGAAGTGATCATTGAATTCGGCAATGGGCCGCGTCGAGGTCACAACTTGAACCTCAATTCCCGCATGTTGATCTTGGAATATAGAGAGACGAGGCATCATCCAATAAAAGGCTTCACATAATTGGCACAGTAAAACCACACGATTTTTGCGGTGCGTTTTTCGAAGCGCCACAGCACCGTCGCTGATACGTCCCAATGCCGCGCTCACCACGCCTGCCAGCGTGCGCCCCTCCTCCGTCAAAAACACAGCTCGATTACGGCGGATAAAGAGCTTCACGCCAAGATCTTCTTCAAGGCCACGGATTTGCCGGCTGATGGCGGCCTGGGTGATGTGCAACTCATCAGCGGCCTTCGAGAAGCTTTCCAGCCGGGCAGCCGCCTCAAAAGGCAGCAAACTGGTGAGCGGTGGCAATGTCTTCCTAAGCTTATTCATAATCAGCCGTTATGCATCCTGAACCGAGAACTCGTTTGTAGCACACCCGCGACGGTGGGCAATATGAACGGAACACCTCCTGGATTTCAGCTAATGGTCACCGCCCGTTCAACTATCATCTCCGGAGTGATACTTGCCGTTTTTGCAACGCTGGCATGGGCGCTTAACTTCATAGCCCCTTACGTGACTGGCCCCTACAGCATCTACGACCTTACGATCATCAGGTTTCTAATCGCCGGCGCCTTGGGGGCACTAGGGGTAATGCTGTCTCGCGCCCAGCGGCGGCTATTGCAACGCTCCCAACAGTTGCTCGCCGCAGGGCTGGGCGCAATCGGATATTTAGGGTACAGCAGTTGTATTGCCGCAGGCGTGATTTACGGTGGCCCGGTGCTGACGGCGGCGTTCGTCGGGTTCGTACCTGTTCTACTCGCCTTATTCGGCAATGCGAGAGAAAAGACGCTGCAGTGGCACTCCCTTGCCCTACCACTGACGTTCTTGATGGCTGGGATCGTCCTTTCAACTATCAGCAGCATGAATCTGCCGCAGACAGGTGAAACGTCTTGGCGAGCGGGAACCGTCTTTTCTGGCTTGGCGGTAACCCTGTGGTTAGCCTTCAGTCTGCTGAATCAAAACGCCATGGGGAAAATTTCCCGTGCTGCAACAGGCGTCTGGACAGGGTTGATGATGGCGGGGGCTGGCATAGGCACCTTGTGCCTGATCCCCGCTGTACAAGCGCTAGGCCTCTTTAAACTCCCGAGCATTGGTTTCAGCATCGCCTTGGCGGGACATCTTTATACCTGGAGCTTCGTTATTGCGGTTATGTCTTCGGTGATCGGCGCGTGGACATGGAACGCAGCAACACGACGTCTCCCGATGGTGCTTTCCGGTCAGTTGATTTCGCTGGAGTCTTTGTTCGCAGCTTTACTCGGTTTACTCTTTAACGGCAGGCTGCCTACCCCCATAGAGGCTGCAGGCCTTATTGCCGTGCTCATAGGTGCAGCCATAGCAGTTCACAACATTCTCAATGTAGATGATGGGTCTGCCACAGGTAGATGACTTAAACCACCCGCCCGAGTTAGTAAGGAATCCATTGATGCGGTAGCAGTTGCTCGATGTCACTAGCCTTCTGCATCGGTAACCGCGTCAGCACATCCTTGAGATACGCGTACGGATCATGCCCGTTCATGCGCGCCGACTGGATCAGGCTCATGATCGCCGCTGCCCTTTTACCGCTGCGCAGCGACCCAGCGAAGAGCCAGTTCGACCTACCGAGCGCCCACGGCCTGATTTGGTTCTCGACCGCATTGTTATCAATGGGCACAGCACCATCATCCAAGTAGCGCGTCAGCGCTACCCAGCGTTTCAAGCTGTAATTCAGTGCCTTGGCCGTGGCCGAGCCCTCGGGCACAAGCACGCGCTGAGCCAGCATCCAAGCATGCAACTTTTCAGCGATAGGCATCGCCATTTCCTGTCGTAATCGCCAGCGATCTTCGTCGCTCATGTCCTTGGCCTGCCGTTCGACTTCGTACAAGCCGCCGATGGAGTGCAGCGCTTGCTCGGCCAACTGGCTTTTATTCGCCATATGCAGGTCGAAAAACTTGCGCCGGGCATGGGCCATGCAGCCGATTTCGGTAATGCCCTGCTCGAAGCCGGCTTTGTAGCCTGCGAAGTCATCGCACACCAGCTTGCCGCTCCAGGTGCCCAGGAAGTTACGCGCATGTTCACCTGCACGGCTGGGGCTGAAGTCGTAGACCACAGCCTTCAGTGCCGAGAACGGCGTGGTGCAATAGGCCCAGACATACGCGCGGTGCGTTTTCTTTTCGCCCGGGGCCAGCATCTGCACCGGTGTTTCATCAGCATGGACGACTTGCCGGGCCAACACGGCATCGCGCAATGCATCTACCAGCGGTTGCAGTTGTACGCCGGTTTGGCCCACCCACTGAGCCAGCGTCGAGCGCGGGATCGCCAAGCCGGCACGGCCGAAGATCTTTTCCTGCCGGTACAGCGGAAGGTGGTCGGCGAATTTGGCCACCATCACGTGCGCCAGCAGGCCGGCAGTGGGGATGCCCTTATCGATCACCTGTGACGACACCGGCGCTTGGATCAGTGTTTCGCACTGCCGGCAGGCCCATTTCCCACGAACGTGCTGTTCGACGGTGAACACGCCCGGCGTGTAGTCCAGCTTCTCGCTGACGTCTTCACCGATGCGCTGAAGCTGGCAGCCGCAAGCGCACTGGGTGCTGCCCGGCTCGTGATGGATCACAGTGCGCGGGAACTGCGACGGCAGCGGCGCACGCTTGGGTTGCTGGCGTGGTTCTGCCTGCGCGGGCGCGGGATGAAGTGCTTTCAACTCGGCCTCGATGGCTTCGAGGTCGGTATTGAGTAGGTCATCCAGCAAGCTGCCTTGCGCCGGGCTGATCTGCTCGCTGCGTTTGGCGAACTTGTGCCGCTTGAGAATGGCTATTTCGTGAGTGAGCTGCTCGATGATCGTCTCATCACGATGGATCTTTCTACCCATGGTGTCGACCTTGGACATCAACTGCGCAGCCAGCGCGCGCAGTTGTTCAGGAGGCATTTGGTCGAGATCGGGCAAGGAAGTCATGCCGTGGATTTTACCAAAGCAGTCCTCCGGTCACAGCTAAAAGCCAGGTATTAGAGCAATGTAATTGCGCCGCCTGCACCTACTCGCTGCCAAGGCAATCCAAGTACCAGCGCCAGGAGTTGTTCGGGGTCGAGTTCGACCTCCGCGCCACGATGGATGCCCGGCCAATGAAACTTGCCCTGATTCAAGCGTCGCGCCGCTAGCCAAATACCAACGCCGTCATGCACCAGCACCTTCATGCGGTTGCCCCGGCGGTTGGCAAAGAGGTAGGCGCAGTGCGGCTTCGCCGCACCGAACACGGCAACGACCCGGGCCAGTGCAGTGTCAGTACCGGCCCGCATGTCCATGGGCTGGGTGGCGAGCCAGATGGAGTCGATACGAATAATAGGGCCAGGCCACGAATAAAACACGCGCAGCCGTCCGGATCTGAGGCTGGCCATTTTACGGTGACGGATTTATCGCCCAGAGCCAGTGAGATGATCACCGTCTCTTCTGTTGCTCGCTTAGGTGCAGCTTGTACGGGGACGAAGGCCGGCAGAGTTGCGGGTGATTGATCCCGGTAAACAGGTAGCCACTTGCGGATCACGTTGGCGTTGATGCCGTGATGGATGGCTACGCTGGAAATCGTCGCTCCAGGTTGCAGGCATTTCTGGACGACCTGGGCTTTGAACGGTTTGGGGTGTGGATTCAACCGGTGAACGCAACACACTAGATTCTGCGTAAGCAGGAGGGT
>NZ_WHOV01000084.1:0-29568 GCF_009765395.1 Pseudomonas sp. BAV 4579
GACAGGCCCTTTAGCGGACCTGTTGTGATTGGTGGGAGAGATGGTATCTACGAAAACCGTGCCCGGCGCCGCAGGTTGGCGCTGAGCGTAGCGAAGCCCGACAGCGGGGTTGAGCCTTGGGCGGTGTTGGGCTTCGCTGGTGCTCAACCCAACCTACGGTAGTCAGGCCAACCTGCGAAAAGCCTCAGTTGGCTCTCTTGCTGTCCACCTGGTCCAGGCGGCCGCCGCGGAAGGTGAGGAAATAGAGCATGCCGTTCCAGGGACCGTAGGCCCATTCCTCGACGAATTCCACCTGGCGATAGCCATAGCCGTCGGTGACCTGGCGTTCGCCCAGGGGCGTGACGCTCAGCGGCTCGCCGCACTTGCCGCGAACCTCGTGGGTGGTGGAGCCGGTGGAGACCAGGGCGCTGCCGCACCGCAGCGACGCGGCCTGGCTGGTGCCGGTGGCGAGCAGGAGCAGCAACGGCAGTACACGCAGATTCATTGGCGCTGGAACTCGATGCGAGTGAGGCGATTGGCTTCGAAGGTGAGGATGTAGTTGGCGCCGTTCTTCGGGCCGTAGACCCATTCCTCGATCACCGCCTCGCGGCGTTCATTACGACCCAGCTCGTAGCCCACCAGGTCGCGGTGGGCGGGTTCGCCGCATTTCTGCAGCACTTCGAAGGCGCGATCGCCCCGGCTGACCAGGGCGTTGCCGCACCTCATGGAATCGGCGGCGGCGCCGGTGGCGACCAGCAGGGTGAGGGCGGCGAGCAGGCAACGCATGGGGGGTCTCCTGACCGGTCAGAGCACCCCGAGCTGCAACTGCGCGGCCGTGGGCGATTCACCGGATTGGGCTTGAGTGCTGACGTCCAGCAGATAGACCCGCTGGGCATCCAGTTTCGCCGTGTCCACCAGATAGGTCTTGATGGCGCCCGCGCGCTGCTGGGCCAGGCTGCGCAGGAGGCCGTCGTTGCCGCTCCAGGCTTCGAGCACCGCCTGGCGCAGGCGCGCCGTGCGGGTGGCATCGTCAAGACTATCCCATTCCTGCGGGGGTTGCGCCTGCAGTCGCAGGCGGTACAGGCCTTCCAGCAGGGGCGCGCGCATGGCGGCGGGCACCTGCAACTGGCTGGGATCGGCGGGGACCTTGTCGCCGCGACGCTGCAGCAGGTTGAAGTACTGGGTCTGGAAGTCCTTTTCCAGCTGGCTGGCGGCCAGGGCGCGACCATCGCTGGCGGCGCCGGCATGGCCCCTGACCTCCACTGTCAGCTGCGGGCGCTGGCGCAGGGCCGCGGCCAGTTTGTCCAGCTCGCCGCGGGCCTGGGCCGAAAGCGTGGTGCTGCCGGCGGCGAAGTCGATGGCGCTGAGATCCGCCTCGTGCCCGCCGACCAGTCCCGCCAGCATGCGGAAGGGCGCCTGGACGGCGCGGCTGAGCACATTGCGCAGGGTCTGCCAGACCACCGGCATGACGCTGAAGTTGGGATCGGCGAGATTGCCCGCCACCGGCAGGCGCAGGTCGATGCGCCCATGGCTGTCCTTGAGCAGGGCCACCGCCAGGCGCACCGGCAGGTCCACGGCGTCCTTGCTGTCCACCCGCTCGCCCAGTTCCAGCTGGTCGAGCACCACGTGGTTCTGCGCCTGCAGCTTGCCGTCGTCGATGCGGTATTGCAGGTCCAGGTCGAGGCGCCCCTTGCGCACCGCATAGCCGGCGAACTTGCCGGTGTAGGGCGACAGGGTGGTGAGTTCGACCTGACGGAAGTAGGCGGTCACGTCCAGCTGCTGCAGGGGATCGAGGGGATCGAGGCGGCCCTTGATCTCCACCGGGGCGAAGCGATCGACCTTGCCGGCGAGGTGGATGTCGGCCGGCTTGGAGGCGGCGGTGTCCAGGGTGCCGATGCCGCCTTCCAGCGACTGGATGTTGGTGGCGAAGCCGGGTTTGAGGCTGTTGTCGGCGAAGTCGGCGCTGCCATCCTTGATACTCACGCCGCCGATGCGGATCTGCAGCGGTGGCGAGCTGTCCTGCGACGCGGTTTTCGGCTGGGGGACCAGCAGGGCGCTGAAGTTGTTGCTAAGGTCTGCGCTGATCACCAGGGTGCCATAGGGCTTTTCCAGGTCGATCTTGTCGATGACCAGCTGTTTGCCAAGGGTGAAGGCGATGCCCTGCAGGTCCAGCAGCTGCCAGCGCATGAAATCCTGCTGGTGCAGGGTATCGAGCACATGCACCTGGGTGACCTGGGCCGCGCCGCTGACGGTGAGCCCCAGCGGCTCGCCGGGTGTCAGGGCCACCTTGAGCCGGCTGGCCAGCTGACCGCTGCGGATCTCCAGGCGCACATAGGGGCTGAGATAGGGCTGGGCCTGACGCAGGTTGAGTTCGTCGATGCCGACGTCGAAGCTGCCCTGCAGGGGCGTCAGCGCCAGCTGGCCGCTGGCGGTGATGCGACCGCGATCACCCAGGGTGGTCTTGAGCTCCAGGCCGAAGAGCTTGTCGCTGGCGGTGTCGAAGCCTTTCACCGCCAGGTCCAGGCCGCTGAAATAGAGACTGGCCGGCTCCTGGGGCACGCGGTCCACCAGGTGCAGCTGGTTGTCGCTGAGCTGGGCGTCGTCGAGCTTCACGCGCCAGGCCGGGCCACTGCTGCTCGGGGTGTCGCTGGCGGGGAACAGCTGCTGCCAGTCGAGACTGCCGTCCTGCTCGCGATTGCCCCAGGCATCCAGGCCGTTGCCGCGCAGGCGGGCGATGCTGACTTCGCGCTTCTGCAGATCCAGACCGATGCCCTCGGCGGCCAGGCGCTTGAAGCTGGCCTTGGGTTCGGCATTCACCGCCTGCACGGCGACGTCGTCCAGCGCCAGGCGGCCCTGACTGAGTTGCAGTTGCAGGGTCTTGCTCAGGTCCAGGCGGTAGTGGGCACTGGCTTCCAGGCGCCCCTTGCCCAGCGCCAGCGGCAACTGGTTGCGCACATAGGGCCACCAGGGCGCGAGGCTGACGCCCTTGAGGGTCAGGTCGCCTTCGCTGCGCAGCGGCAGGAGATCCAGGCTGCCCTTCCAGGTGAGCTGGCCGCCCTGGGCGGTGGTGGCGGTCATTGCCAGTTGGCCCGGGGTGTCGCCGCTACGGGTGCGGAAATCCTGCAGGGTGGCATCCAGGGGGGTGAAGGTGGCCTCCACCGGCTGGGCGCCCTGGGCATCGAGGAAATGCAGCCGGCCACCGACCAGGGCGATGCGCTCGATGTGCACCGGGAAGGGCTGGCCGGGCTCCGCATCCGCCGGGGTCGGCGCGGCGGTGGTGGTGGGATCGCTGCGCCAGAGCTGGGCCAGATTGACCTGGCCACCCTTGGCGATGCGCAGATCGACCTGGGGCTGGTCGAGGCGCACCTCGGTCAGGTGCAGGGTCCGTCGCCAGAGGCTGTCCCACTGCACATCGGCCGAGAAGCCTTCGGCCGCCACCACGGGGTGCTCCGCCGGACCGATCAACAGCTTTTCGGCGTGCAACTGCAGGGTGAAGGGGTTGAAGCTCAGGGCCTGCAGGCTGGCCGGCTGGGTGAGGCGCTCGGCCAGCGTCTGGTTGAGGTAGTGCAGGGCGAGGCGCGGTCCGGCCAGGAATCCGAGCAGACTGTAGAGGGCCAAGAGCGCGAGCAGCACGAGGCTCGCTTTCACAATTCTGGGCATGCAGGCATCTAGGACGGCGAAGGTGCCCGGATTATGGCACGGCACCTGCGCCGACGAGGGCGGTGGCCGTCCCAAAAGCGGTGGGACCGACCTTCCGGGGGTAGCTGATGACCGTATGGCGGTAATAGTCAGCCTTTCAACAAGCTGAAACCTTATTGCAATAAAAGTGCAGTGAAGTGACCAGCCGCACCATCCTCTCGGTCCCTTTCCATGAATCCCTCTCGTTCCCTGCGTGCTCAACTGCTGCTGCTCATCGGCGGCGGCCTGCTCCTGTTGCTGGCTCTGGCCCTGGCCGGTTTCGGCCTGCTGTCCCGCCAACTGGACGGCTATCAAAGACTCCTCACCGGCCCGCTGGAGGAAGCGCGGCTGGTGGACGCCACCAACCTGGCCTTCAAGTCCCAGGTGCAGGAGTGGAAGAACGTGCTGCTGCGTGGCGGTGCCGCCGACCAGCGCGAGCGCTACTGGAAGCAATTCCAGGAAGAAGAGGCGCGGGTCCAGACCGCACTGGAACAGTTGCAGCGGCGGGCCGATGAATCCGAACTGCGCCAGCGCCTGCAGCAACTCGCCCAGAGCCACCGGCAGATGGGCGAAGCCTATCGACGCGGCCTGGCGGCCTATGTCGCAGCGGACTATGCCGCGGCCCAGGGCGATGCCGCGGTCAAGGGCATCGACCGGGCCACCAGCGAGCAGCTGTCCGGCCTGGTCATCGCGTTGCACGCGCGCGCCAATAGCCAGGCCGAGGCACTGAGCGCCGAGGCGCGGCGCACCGTGCTGCTGGCGGTGGGCGCCATGCTCGCCTTCGCCGCCCTGATCGCCCTGCTCAGTGCCTGGCTGGTCAATCGCCGCATCGTCGGGCCGCTGGCGCGGGTCACCGAGCAGCTGGTCCAGCTCAGCGAGGGGCGCCTGGGGCAGCCCCTGGCCGAGTCGCGGCGCGACGAGGTGGGTCGGCTGGCCCGCGCCGCCAATCGCCTGCGCGACTTTTTCGTCGATCTGGCCGGCCAGTTGCGCCAGGGCACCGGGGCGCTCGATGCCACCACCCAGGAACTGGGCGCCATCGCCCAGCGCAGTGGCGAGGGCATTCGTGACCAGTTTTCCCGTACCGATCAGGTCGCCACCGCCATGCACGAGATGAGCGCCACGGCAGAAGAGGTGGCCCGCCACTCCGGCAGCGCCGCCACGGCAGCCAACGACGCGGATCGTGCGGCCCAGGAAGGCGAGACGAGCATGACCCAGACCATCGCCACCATCGAGCGGATGCATGCCGAGATCACCCGCACCGCTGCCGTCATCGCCCGCCTGGAACACGACAGCGAACGTATCGGCAGTGTGCTGGAAGTCATTCGCGGCATCGCCGACCAGACCAACCTGCTGGCGCTCAATGCCGCCATCGAGGCCGCTCGGGCCGGGGACGCCGGGCGTGGCTTCGCCGTGGTGGCCGATGAGGTGCGCAGTCTGGCGGTGCGCACGGCCAGCTCCATCAGCGAGATCCATCAGCTGATCGCGACGCTGCAGGGCGCCGCCCATGAAGCCGCCGAAGCGGTACGAGCGGGCGCCGCCGAAAGCAGTGCCGGACGCGATCAGGTAGTGGCCTCGGGCGAGCGGCTGCGCAGCATCACCCTGGCCGTGGAAGCCATTCGCGACATGAACCGGCAGATCGCCACGGCGGCCGAGGAGCAGACCTCGGTGGCCGAGGACATCGCCCGCAACCTGGCGGAGATCGTCACCGTGGCCCGTCACAACGAAGAGGACCTGCAACGGACCCAGAGCGCCAGCGAACGCCTGCACGGCGTCTCCCAGGACCTGTCCCGGCTGGCTGGTCGGCTGCAGGACTGAGTGGTATCGCACGATGGCTCGGGCCGTTGGCCGATCGGCGGTCGGGCGGTCGGCAAGACGCTGGCTAGAGGCATTAGGGCGGAGGCGAAGCGCTCTAACACGGCACTTTGCCATGATCCGCCCGTCGCTCCGGATTAAGTTTGACTTAAGGCCCGCCGACTAGTCTCGCGAACAGGTTGCATTCTCAGGGAGGGGGACACGGCGACGGGCTCGACGGCTCGCGGCGTGACGACAGGACGGCGAGGGCAACCGCGAATCGAGAAGCCGCGCCGTCGCCGGGAGTAGCAGATGTCCAGTCCGATCCAGCTCCGTTCCATCCAGAAGAAGATCCAGTTCCTGCGCACCACCTTCAGCTATGTCGGCTGGTCGCTGTTCGGTCTGCTGCTGTGGGACGTGGCGGTGACGGTGGACGCCATGCTGTTCGTCGACGAGCGCTTCGATCTGCCGCTCACGCCCCTGACCCTGCTGTGCTCGGCGCTGGTGGTGCTGATCAGCTTTCGCAACAGCAGCGCCTATGCCCGCTGATGGGAGGCGCGGACCCTGTGGGGCGCCATGGTCAACAGCTCGCGCAGCTTCGGCCGCCAGGTGCTGACCCTGATCGACGACCAGGGCAGGGCGCAGAATCGGGTCAAGGCCGTGCTCCTGCGTCGGCACATGGGCTATCTGCACGCCCTGCGCGCCCAGCTCAAGCGCCAGGACCCGGCCCAGGCCGCGGCGCCCTATCTGGCCCGCCACGAACTGGCGCTGGCCGACGGCAGCCTCAACTTCGCCAACGACATCCTCGCCGGCACTGCCGAACTGATCGCCAGCGAATACCGCCAGGGCCGGCTGGACAGCATCCGCCTGGCGCGGCTGGAAGAGACGCTGGTGGACATGTCCAACTGGCAGGGCGGCATGGAGCGCATCGCCAACACCCCCTTGCCCTATCCCTATGTCTGCTTTCCGCAGCTGTTCAGCTTCCTGTTCTGCATCGCCATGCCACTGGGCCTGGTTTCCACCCTCGGCTGGTTCACCCCGCTGGTGTCGACCGTGGTCGGCTTCATGCTGCTGGCGCTGGAGCGCATCGGCAGCGATCTGCAGGCACCCTTCGCCGACAGCCAGCACCAGATCACCATGGACAAGCTGTGCGCCACCATCGAGGCCAACCTGCTGTCGATGCTGCGGCCGCGCAGCGAAGAGGGCAGCGCCGTGGCCCTGGCCCAGCCCGAGGTCGACGCCGTGCCGAGTCGACGGGTGGCCTGACCGGCGGTATTCCTCAGGTGACGCCAGGCCGCCAGGGTAGGAAACGTGCGGAAAGTCCCGCGCCAGAGGCATTTCTTTCCTGAGCGCACGGCACTAGCGCCGCTTCGCTCCGGTCACATTTTGCAATCTCCCCTGGCAGCGGTGGTTGGCTGGGGCCCAGCGGGTCATGCCGTGGGTCGCTGGCGGGCCGGGGCGAGAGGTGCCGTGGGGCCTGCGTCCCGCGACCTATATCTCGCTACGGATGCCCGCCCATGTCCGAAACCCGTCTCCCGACCGCCGGGGCCAGCGCCGAACCCTCTCGCCGCGCGCGCCATGCCCTGGATGCCCTGAACTTCACCCTGGCCGACGTCCGCGACGGCCTGGGGCCCTATCTCGCCATCTACCTGATCGCCGTGCGCGGTCCGGGGGAGGGCTGGAACGAGGCCACTGCCGGTTTCATCATGACCCTGGCCGGCATCGCCGGGCTGATCGCCCAGACCCCGGCCGGCGCGCTGATCGACCGTACCCGCCACAAGCGCCTCATGGTCGGCGTCGCCGCCCTGGTGGTGACCGTCTGCAGCGTGCTGCTGCCCTTCGTCTCCAACTTCTATGTGGTGGCGGCCACCCAGTCGCTGGCCCATGCCGCGGCGGCCATCTTCGCCCCGGCGCTGGCGGCCATCACCCTGGGTATCGTCGGGCCCAAGGCCTTCACCCGGCACATCGGCCGCAACGAAGGCTTCAACCACGCCGGCAACGCCGTCTCGGCGGCGCTGGCCGGTGGCCTGGCCTATTTCTTCGGCCCTACCGTGGTGTTCTGGCTGATGGCGCTGCTGGCGGCCGCCTCCATCGTCGCCATCGTCCGGGTGCCCCAGGACGAGATCGACGATGACCTGGCCCAGGGGCTGGGTGACGAAGTCGGTGCCCGCGACGCCAAGCCGGTGTCGGCCTGGCAGGCGCTGCTGGCCAATCGCAAGTTGCAACTGCTGGCGTTGCTGGCCGCCATCTTCCACCTGGCCAATGCCGCCATGCTGACCTCGGTCGGCCAGCAGTTGACCCATATCGTCGGCAAGGACAGCGCCACCTCGCTGGTGGCCGTCTGCATCGTCGCCGCCCAGTGCGTGATGGTGCCGGTGGCCATCCTGGTGGGGCGCAAGGCCGACGTCTTCGGGCGCAAGCCGATCTTTCTCTTCGCCTTCGCAGTGCTGGCGATCCGCGGCGTGCTATACACCTTTTCCGAGAGCCCCTACTACCTGGTGGCGGTGCAGCTGCTCGACGGCATCGGCGCCGGGGTCTATGGCGCCCTGATGCCGGTGATCGTCGCCGACCTGACCCGCGGCAGCGGGCGCTTCAACGTCAGCCAGGGCGCCATCGCCACCGCCCAGGGACTGGGCGCGGCGATCAGTGCCACCATCGCCGGGATCATCATCGTCCGCTTCGGCTACGCGGCGGCCTTCACCACCCTGGCGGCCATCGCCGCGGTGGGCTTCGTGCTCTATCTGCTGCTGATGCCGGAGACCCGCGACGAGCACGTCGCCGGGGACGCGGCGCGTTCCACCGGTTCGGTGGTGGGAGGCTGAGATGGCACGCCAGGATGATTTTCTCGCCTTCGCCCATATCGGCGATCTGCACCTGACCACCGCCGAGGCGGACAATGCCCGAGACCTGCAGACCCTCCTGCAGCGCCTGCGCGGGCGCAGCGAACTGGATTTCGTCTATCTGCCCGGGGACAACGCCGACAACGGCACCGCGGAGCAGTATCTGTTGCTCAGGCGGTTGCTGGACGACTTTCCGCTGCCGGTAACGGTGATCACCGGCGACCATGACATGGAGGGCGGCGATCTCGGGCCCTTCTATGCCGAGTTGCAGGTGCCGCAACTGCCTTATGCCAGGGAGGTGGGCGGCGTGCGTTGCCTGTTCCTTGACATGTGCGGACCGGGCACCGGCGGGCCGGATTTCCGCCTTGGTAGCGAGCAGCTGCAGTGGCTGGAGCAGGAGTTGCACGCGGCGACCCGGCTGGAACAGCGCTGCGTGGTCTTCATGCACAGCTATCCGGCGGACCTGCAGGGGCCCGGCGAGGCCGAGCGGGTGGCGCGGCTGCTGCACGAGGGCCCGGTGCGCCTGGTGGAGATCGGTCATACCCACTACAACGAACTGGCCCACGACGGCGGCGTGCTCTATGCCGCCTGCAGATCCACCGGCCAGATCGAGGAAGGCGGTGTAGGATTCGCGCTGGTCACCCTGGACGGTCCGGCGGTGAGCTGGCGCTTTCGCGAATTGGCCGACGGCTGGCCCTGGGTGCAGATCACCGCGCCCGGTGATGCCCGCCTCAACGGCGCCGGCGTGGCCGAGATCCGCGAGTGCCGGGTGCTGGTGCTGGCCGAAAGCGACCTCACGGCCTGCGAGTGGCAGTGCGACGACGGTCCCTGGTGGCCGCTGCAGCCGCTCGGCAAGGGCCGCTATCAGGGGGACCGACCCGTGCCGGAGGGCGTCCGCCGCTTGCAGGTCCGGGTCCGGGATGCGCAGGGCGGCGAGGACCGTGACGAGGTCGAACTCAGCGGTCATCTCTGCCCCGTCGCCGCCCCCGCCGACTGGGGTTCGGATCGCACCCAGCTGGGTGAATGGCGGGCCAGGGGCGTCCTGGGGACCCAGCTGGGGCCCAATCGCAATGGCCGCAAATGGTGAGGTCGGCCAGGCCGGTTTCGCGAATCGACTAGAAGGAACAGCGCTTTCATGGGGTCCATCATCACCACTCCCCACGTCCTGACGTGGGTCATCGCCGCCCTGGCCACCCTCGGGGTGGTCTCGCGGCCCTTCGGTCTGCCGGAGGCGCTGTTCGCCGTCGCCGGTGCCGCGCTGCTGGCGCTGTTCGGCCTGTTGCCGCTGGACGGCGTCTGGCACGGCGTCGCCAAGGGCACCGACGTCTATCTGTTCCTCATCGGCATGATGCTGCTGGCCGAGATCGCGCGGAAGGAAGGGCTGTTCGACTGGGTCGCCGGCCATGCGGTGCGCGCGGCCAAGGGGTCGGCGCTGCGGCTGTTCGCGCTGGTCTATGGCGTCGGCATCCTGGTCACGGTGTTCCTTTCCAACGACGCCTGCGCCGTGGTGCTGACCCCGGCGGTCTACTACGCCACCCGCGCGGCGAAGGTGAAGAATCCGCTGCCCTATCTGTTCTCCTGCGCCTTCATCGCCAATGCGGCGAGCTTCGTGCTGCCGATCTCCAACCCGGCCAACCTGGTGGTCTTCGCCGAGCACATGCCGGAGTTGAGCCGCTGGCTGGCGCTGTTCACGGTGCCGTCGATCCTGGCCATCGCCGCGACCTTCCTAACCCTCTGGGCGACCCAGGCCAGGGTCCTGCGTGCCGAGCGGCTGTCCGAGGGGGGCGCGGTGGAGGCGCTGCCCACCACCGGACGCATCGCCGGCTGCGGTCTGATCCTGACCATCCTGGTCCTGCTCGGCGCCTCGGCGCTGGATCTGGAGCTGGGTCTGCCGACCTTTCTCGCCGGCTTCGCCACCTTCCTGGTGGTGGTGGCCTGCAAGCGTGGCGGCGGCCTGGAGTTGCTCAAGCACATTTCCTGGGGCGTCCTGCCGCTGGTGGCCGGGCTGTTCGTGCTGGTGGAAGCCCTAGAGACCACCGGCGTGCTGCAGGCGCTGGCCCATCAGCTGCAGGCCGCCGCCCAGGCGACGCCGGAGCGCGCCGCCTGGGGCGCCGGACTACTGGTGGCCTTTGGCAGCAACCTGGTCAACAACCTGCCGGCCGGTCTGCTGGCCGGGGCGGCGGTGCAGACCGCCCATGTCTCGGAAAAGATCGCCGGCGCCGTGCTGATCGGCATCGACCTCGGGCCGAACCTGTCCATCACCGGCTCCCTGGCGACCCTGCTGTGGCTGGCTGCGCTGCGCCGTGAAGGGCTGTCGGTGAGCTTCTGGCAATTCCTCAAGCTGGGCGCCGTGGTGATGATTCCGGCGCTGGTGCTGGCGCTGGCTGCCTTGATCCATCTCTGACGGACGGTCACGGCTTATCCTCAGGCAAGGCGATTTTTGCCCTCTGCCTGGGGCACTATCGGCATACCTCTGCTACGAAGAGCTGCCCATGGCCATCGCGCGCTACACCGGCTTCGCCCAGGCCCTGCACTGGCTGACCGTCGCCCTGCTGTGCCTGCTGTTGCCCTTCGTCTGGGTGGCGGAAAACTTTCCGCCCGGACCGGTACGTACCCTCTGGTACCTGCTGCACGAATCCACCGGGATCTCGGTGTTCCTGCTGATCCTGATTCGCCTGACCTGGCGCTGGCGGCATCCGGCGCCGCCCGCCAGCCCCCGCGACGGACGCCTGCTGCGGCTGCTCGCCGCGCTTAACCATGGCCTGCTCTATGCCGTGCTGCTGCTGATGCCGGTGACCGGCTACCTGATGGCCGGCCAGGGCCAGCCGGTGCCGGTGTTCGGACTGTTTTCCCTGCCGGGTTTTCCCCGGCATGAAGCCCTCGGCATCCTCGCCAATCGCATCCATGTGGCTGGCCAGTTCGCCGTCTATGGTCTGGTGATCCTGCACGTGGCGGCGGTGGTCTGGCATGTGGCGATCCGCCGCGATGGCACCCTGGAGCGGATGTTGCCCGAGCAGCGGCCTTAAGGCGTCAGCTCCCTTCCACCAGCAGCCGATCGCGTTCCAGCAGGGCCGGCAGGGTCTCGCGCAGGTGGTCCACCAGGGTGCGGATCTTGGCGTCGAGAAAGCGCCGCGACGGATAGAGCGCATGGATGTCCAGGGCATAGAGCCGGTGCCCCGGCAGCACTCGCTGCAGGCGGCCACTGGCCAGGCCGGCGACCGCGGCGTACAGCGGCAGGGCGCCGATGCCCAGGCCGCTGGCCACGGCTTCGGCCAGGGCATCGGCGGTGTTGACCTGGAAGGGTGGTCGATCCACCGCCACCTCGGCTATGCCCTCCGGTCCTTCCAGCAACCAGCGATCCGGCGCCATGGCGCGATTGACCAGCCGCAGGCAGCGATGCCCGACCAGCTCCGCCGGGGTGGTCGGCCGGCCCTGGCGCTCCAGGTAGGCGGGCGCCGCGCAGAGCACGCTGTGGGTGCTGCCCAGATGCGCCGAATGGAAGGCCGAGTCCGGCAGGCCGTCGGCCAGGATCAGCGACAGGTCGTAGCCTTCCTTGAGGATGTCGGTGAAGGTGTTGGTCAATTGCAGATCCAGGTCGACCTCGGGATAGCGCTCGCTGTAGCCGGCCAGGCTCTGGATCAGATAGTGCTGGCCGAGGCCGGTCATGGTGTGGATGCGCAGCCGGCCACGCGGCACGGCCAGGGCGTGACGGGCCTCGGCATCGGCTTCATCGAGGTCGTCGAGGATGCGCTGGCAGCGCACCAGGTAGCGTTCGCCGGCTTCGGTCAGGCGCAACTGGCGGGTGGTGCGGTGCAGCAGCCGGGTCTGCAGGTGCTGCTCCAGCTGGCTGACCGCCCGGGAGACATAGGCGGTGGTGAGTTCCAGCTGGCGCGCGGCGGCGGTGAAGCTGCCGGTCTGGGCCACGCAGGCGAAGGCGCGCAGATTGAAGAGATGATCCATGGACGGGGCAGGGCGGTGGAAAGGGCCATTGTGGGCCATTACCCGCTCGTTGGTTAAGGCTCTTTGCTGCCATACCCGGCTTAATCCGGGCGGGCCGGGCTTTCTAGAATGGCCACCGAGGCGCTGCGCCTCGCCCCCTCAGAGCCCTGCCGTCGTTGCCCAGCATGCCCCTCGCCTCGCCGTTTCCGTCGCGCTACTCCCGGTCTCTTCCGCGCCAACGCTGGCCCAGCCTGAACGCCTGGCGCCGCGCCGCTCGCGAATGGGCGCGCACCGCTGGCCAGACCTGGGCCTTCATCGCCAAGGCGCTACTGGCCGCGGCCCTGGCGCTGTGGCTGGCCTATCGCCTGGAACTGCCGCAACCGAGCACCGTGCTGGTCACCGTCTTCATCGTCCTGCAGCCGCAGAGTGGCCAGGTGCTGGCCAAAAGTTTCTATCGCATCCTCGGCAGCCTGGCCGGCCTGACCTTTACCGTGGCCGCCATCGCCCTGTTCGCCCAGGAGCGAGTGCTGCTGCTCGGCGCCCTGGTGCTGTGGATCGGCTATTGCACCCGCGGCGCGGCGCGCTATCGCGACTTTCGCAGCTATGCCTTCCTGCTGGCCGGCTATACCGCCTGCCTGGTCGGGCTGCCGGCGGTGGCCCAGCCCCAGGGCGCCTTTCTCCAGGCGATCTGGCGTCTGCTGGAGATCGCCCTGGGCATCTGCTGCGCCGGGGTGGTGAGCGTGGCGATCCTGCCGCAGACCACCCGCGGCGTCCTGCGCCGCACCCTGGCCCAGCGCCTGCGCGATTTCCTGGCGATGGCCCATGACGGTCTGCTCGGCCAGCTCGACGGCGAACGCTTCGCCGGGCTCAGCGCCCGCTTCGCCGCCGATTCCGTGGGCTTCGAAAGCCTGCGCAGCGCCAGCGTCTTCGAAGAGCCCTATCTGCGCCGACGCAGCGGACGCCTGGCCGCCTTGGGCAATCGCCTCATGCTGCTCAACACCCGCTTCCATGCCCTCCATCAACTGCTCGACCGTCTGGCCGGACGGCCACCGGCGGTGCGCCAGGCGCTGGCGCCCGCGCTGGAGCTGATCGCCGCCGCCCTGGCGCCGGGCCTGGGTCGCCTGCCGGAAGAGCGTGACCTGCGCCGCCTCAGTGAGCGCCTGGCCGGGGAGCGCGCGGTGCTGATGGCGGCGATCCGCGACGGTCGCCAGCAACTGGGCCAGACAGCGCCTGGCGCCGCAGTCGACCGTCTCGACTACGACACCGCCGCCGAACTGCTCTATCGCTTTGCCGAGGATCTGCACCTGCTGCTGAATACCCAGCTGGAGCTGGACCTGCCGACCAGCACCGCGCCCAAGACGCGCGAGACCTTCACGCCGCTGGCCAGTCGCGCGGTGGCCTGGATGGCCGGGCTGCGCAGCGCGCTGGTGGTGCTGGGCGTGGGACTGTTCTGGATCGAAACCGGCTGGCCGAGTGGCGCGGCCTGCACCCTGGCGGCGGCGCTGATCTCGGCGCTGGCCTCCACCTCGGCCGATCCGCGCCGCTATTGCCTGCAACTGGCCGGTGGCACCCTGGTCGGGGCCCTGGCCGGTGGCCTGCTGCACTTCCAGGTGCTGCCCTGGATCGACGGTTTCGCGCTGTTGCTGCTGGCGCTGGCGCCGGTGTTCGCCGCCGGCGCCTGGCTGATCACCCGGCCACGCCTGGCCGGCTATGGCACCGGGCTGATGGTCTGGTTCTGTTCGGCGGCGCTGCCGGGCAATCTGCCGCGCTACGACGCCGACCTCTTCTGCAACACCTACCTGGCCTATCTGGTGGCCTGCGGTGTGGCGGTGGTGGCCGTCAGTGTCCTGCTGCCGCCCAGCCAGCCCTGGGTCTGGCGCCGGCTGGAGGCGGCCCTGCGCGAGCGACTGGTCCACGCCATCGGGGCACCCCTGGCCGGCCTGAGTGGCCGCTTCGATTCCGGTCTGCGCGATCTGCTCAACCAGGTGCAGGTGCTTACCGTGGTCCAGCCGGAGGTGCAGCGGCGGCTGCTGCGCTGGACCTTCCTCAGTCTGGAGCTGGGCCACGCCATCATCGAGTTGCGCCTGGAGCAGGCCGCGCTGCCGCCCTTGCCCTGGTATCGCGAACAGCGCGCCTGGCGCCTGGCGATCCGCGCCCTGGGTCGGGCGCTGGTGCGACTGTTCCGCCAGCCCGATGCCGCCAACCTGGCCCGCGCCCTGACCGCCGTGGACCACGCCATCACCCTGGCGCACCAGGCCCGGCGCCACCTGGAGCCCAATCCGGGCGACTTCGATCGCTCGCCGCTGCGGCGCATCGCCAGCTACCTGCACTTCATCCGCACCTCGCTGCTGGCGCCGGATTCGCCCCTGGCCGGGTACCTGCCGCAGGCCCGGCCACCGGCGCGCGACGAAGGCTAGGCAGCAGCCCGCCAAAATCCGACTAGGCTTACGGACGGGGAGGGTCGTCAGGCCCTCTGCCATGCGACTTTCGGCACAACCAGAACAAGGCCCGCCTGCCCATGCCCGTCCGCTTCGTCCGTCCGCTGCTCTGTTCCGCCAGTTTTCTCCTGACGCCCCTGGCGTCCGCCCTGGAAGCCCCCGGTGCCCCCGGCGCCGCACCCTTCTGGTCCTATTCCGGCAAGACCGGTATCGGCACCAGCTACGAGGCCTATCGCGACGGCGCCTACAGCGACCAGGCCAGCACCGGCCGCGTCTCGCGGGTGTGGTTCTCCCTGGCCCAGGGGGTGGTCACCGAGACCATGCAGGGACTCATCCACGAGGCGCAACTGCGCGAGATGCAGCTGGTCATCCGCGGACCCGACTTCACCCACCTGGAGCGCGACGACACCGACAGCCGCATCGAATACCTGGCCACCGATGCCGCCGGCCGGCCCACCTCGCTGGCCTACAAGATCGTCAACCGCGACCGCCAGGGCCGCTACGAGATCGAGAAGCACCTCTTCACCGACCCGGACCAGGACACCCTGGTCATGCGCGTCATCTTTCGCAGCCAGGACCCGCGCATCCAGCCCTATCTCCATGTCGATCCGGCGCTGGCCAACAGCGGTAGCCACGACCGCGCCGCGGTGAAGGGTGGGGTGCTCTACGCCAGCGAAGGCGAGCACGCCCTGGTGGTGAAGGCCAGCCAGCCGCTGCAGACGCCCACCGTGGGCTTCGTCGGCAGCTCCGACGGCCTCGACGACCTGCGCCGCAACGGCAAGCTGACCCAGACCTACAGCAGCACCGGCGACCAGGCCGGCAACGTCGCCATGCTCGCCAAGCTGCCGCTCAAGGGTGCCGAGACCACCCTGGACGTGTTGGTGGGCTTCGGCGCCAATCCGCGCCAGGCCGAGGCGGCGGCGGATGCCACCCTGGCCCGCGGTTATCAGAAGGTGCTGGCCCACTACAACGGCGAGGGCGACGCCATCGGCTGGCAGGACTACCTGGCCAGTCTCGATCAGCTGCCGCGTCTGCAGGCCCAGGCCGGCGACGGCGGCAAGCTGGTCAACGCCAGCGCCCTGGTGCTCAAGGCCCAGGAGGACAAGACCCACGCCGGCGCCCTGATCGCCTCGCTGTCCAATCCCTGGGGTGAAACGGTGCCGGCGGGCAAGGGCACCACCGGCTACAAGGCGGTCTGGCCGCGGGACTTCTACCAGTGCGCCATGGCGCTGCTGGCGCTGGGTGATCGGCAGACGCCCAAGGTCGCCTTCAGCTACCTCAAGCAGGTGCAGGTGGACGCCAATACCGCGCACAAGCCGGCCGACAGCTCCGCCTTCATCCACCAGCAGAAGCAGGGCGACGAAGTCCGCGCGCCCGGTGCCACCGGCTGGTTCCTGCAGAAGACCCACGTCGACGGCACCATCGAGTGGGTTGGCGTGCAACTCGACCAGACCGCCATGCCGATCATGCTCGGCTATCGCCTCTGGCAGGGCGGCCTGCTGGGCGACGCCGAGATCGATCGCTGGTACCGCGACATGCTCAGGCCCGCGGCGGACTTCCTCGCCCGCGACAGCCAGGTCAACCTGGGCTGGAACACCTGGCAGGTCAAGCCGCCGCAGACCCAGCAGGAGCGCTGGGAAGAGCAGTGGGGCTATTCGCCGTCCACCACCGCGGCGGTGATCGCCGGTCTTGCCACCGCCAGCGAACTGGCGCGCCATGCCGGCGACGAGGCCAATGCCAGCCGCTACCGCGAGACCGCCCGGCGCTATTCCGGCCAGGTGGAAAAGACCATGGCCACCACCCAGGGCAGCCTGGGCGCCGGCAACTACTACCTGCGCATCACCCAGAACGACGATCCCAACGACAAGGGCAAGCTGGTGGACAACAACAGCCGCCCGGGCCTGCCGGAGGACCAGGTGCTGGACGCCGGCTTCCTCGAACTGGTGCGCTACGGCGTGCGACCGGCGAGCGATCCCCTGGTACAGAAGAGCCTGGCGGTGCTGGACGACGAAGGCCTGCCGGAGAATCTGAGGGTCAAGTACAGCTTCCAGTACCCCGGCGTCAGCGGCACCTTCCCCGGCTGGCGGCGCTACGGCAACGACGGCTATGGCGAGAGCGAAAGCTCTGGCATCAATTTCCCCGCCACCGAGCAGCCGGTACCCAACTCCGGACTGCGCGGCCGGGTCTGGCCGATCTTCACCGGCGAACGTGGCCATTACGAGCTAGCGCGTCTGGTCCTGCAGGGCAAGCCGGATGCGGCAGCGCTGGGCAAGCTGCGTGACACCTACGTTCGCGGCCTGGAACTGTTCGCCAACGCCGGCCTGATGCTGCCCGAGCAGGTCTGGGACGGCGTGGGTGACAACCGGCGCCACGGCTACAACAAGGGGCAGGGCACTGATTCGGCGACCCCGCTGGCCTGGTCCCATGCCGAATACGTCAAGCTGCTGCGCTCCCTGGCGGACGGCCAGGTATGGGATCACTACCCGGTGGTGGCGCGGGCACTGGCGCCCTGAAGGCGGATCCGACGAATGGCAGGCGGCCTGCGGGCCGCGTGCCAGGGCCGCTGAGCCAGGGCAACGAAACGTCGACCCCAAGGGAACGCCTGTAACAAGACTTGTCTGATGGGCGTTCTCGCGCTTAGCTGAGGCAGCGGATCCCTCCGCTCGCCGCGGTTCTCCTCTCTTTCCGGTCCCTCTGCCCTCGGTCGCGTACCGCGCGGTAGCGTGCCCGGCTGTCGCGCTTTTCTCTCGCTCGCTCCGGCGATCGCTCCGGCGGTCTGGGGGCGGGTCTTTGCCGGTTCCTGTCAAGAAGGTCACGGATATGACTGACGTCGCTCTCCCCATCGCCCTCTACCTGGGCACCCTGGTGCTGCTGGCTTTCGCCCTGCGCCGCAGCCCGCTGCTCACCGAGGAGACCCTGGCACGCTCCTCGCCGCTGGATGCCCTGCGCGGCATCCTCGCCACCGCCGTGGTCTGCCTGCATTTCGTGCTGACCTATCACCTCAAGGCCGAGGGCCAGTGGCGCGAACCCGACAGCGACCTGCTCTACAACATGGGCGTGGTGCCCGTCTCGCTGTTCTTCATGATCACCGGCTACCTGTTTTTCGGAAAGGTCTATCGGCGCACGCCGGACTGGGGCGAGCTGCTCCGTTCAAGGGTGCTGCGGGTGATGCCGCTGTATCTCTGCGTGGTGGCCGTGGTGGTGCTCTTCACTCTGATCCGCACCCACTTCGTCATCGCCGACGGCCAGCACTTCATGCTCGAACTGCTCAGCTGGGAGCTGTTTTCCGGCTTCAGTCTCAACGGCCTGGAAGAGAGCGGCTGGATGACCGCCGGCGCCCACTGGACGCTGCGCTACGAGGCGCTGTTCTATCTGGCCCTGCCGCTCATCGCCGCGCTGTTCAATCGCCGTGGCTTCGGCCTGCCGCTGCTGGTCTCGGCGCTGCTGGTGGGTGGCCTGGTCGCTGCCGGTTATCACTACCACGTGCTGGGCGCGCGCTTCGGCCTGCTGTTCCTGCTGGGATTCCTGCCGGTGTTCGTCAAGGTCCATCGGCCGGCGCTGCTGGCACGCCTGCGCACGCCCCTGGTGGCGGCACTGTCGCTGGCGCTGGTGGCTTACGCCATGACCCAGCCCGACTACAACCTCAGGCAGATGCTGGCGCTGGCGTTGCCCTTCGCCGCCATGGCCGCCGGCAACGACCTCTTTGGCCTGCTGCGCAGTCGCGGCCTCAAGGTGCTGGGCGAGATCAGCTACAGCCTCTATCTCACCCACGGCCTGCTGCTCTACGGCCTCTTCACCCTGCTCAACCTGGGTTCGGTCGAGACCCTGGGTACCGTCGGTTTCATGGCCCTGCTGCCGCCGGTACTGGTGCTCGCCTGCTTGCTGTCGATGCTCAGCTACCGCTGGATCGAGCGTCCGCTGATGCACCTGGGAAGGGCGCCACGGCCTCGGCACGTGCCGGCGTAAGCGCCGGCGCTGCCTCGGGATACTCCAGCAGAAAGGCCAGTGCCTGGGCGCAGGAGCCTTCCACCTTGAGCGCCAGCAGGTCGTCCGCGCGGGTCCGCCCATAGCCCAGGGCGGCGATGGGCAAGCCGGCGCGGGCCGCGGCCTGGGCGAAGCGAAAGCCGGAATAGACCATCAGCGACGAGCCCACCACCAGCAGCGCATCGGCGCGGCCCAGGTGGGCGAAGGCGCGCTCCACCCGCGCGCCGGGCACGTGTTCGCCAAAGAACACCACGTCCGGCTTGAGCAGGGCGCCGCAGCGCGGGCAGTCGGGCACCCGGAAACTCATGAAGTCCACGCCTTCCAGATCGGCATCGCCATCCGGCGCGGTAGCCGCGTCCAGCTGCAGCCAGTCGCCATTGAGTTCGCCTAGCCACTGCTGGAATTCCTGGCGCGGCAGGCGCAGCTCGCAACCCAGGCAGCGGATCTGGTCGAGGCGGCCGTGCAGGTCGATCACCGCCTCGCTGCCGGCGGCCTGGTGCAGCCGATCGACGTTCTGGGTCAGCAGCATCTCCACCTGGCCACGCCGCTCCAGGGCCGCCAGGGCCTGATGGGTGGCGTTGGGCCGCGCCTGGCAGAAGCGCGGCCAGCCGATAAGGCTGCGTGCCCAGTAGCGGCGGCGCAAGAGGTCGTCGCCGACGAAGGCCTGCAGGGTGACCGGCTGCGGGCGCTTCCAGGCGCCGTCGCGGTCGCGGTAGTCGGGAATGCCGGAATCGGTGCTGCAACCGGCACCGGTGAGCAGGAAGATCCGCTCGTGCCGGGCGATAAAGGACTGGAGCTCGGGCAGGGACATCGGGCACCTGGAGTTGCGGACGATATCCCTAGCTTGGAAAGGGTTATGCCGGGAGGCAAGCCGCAGCTGACGAACGTCCTGTGCTAGAACACCGGCACGTAGATGTAGATCTGTGAATCCTGGGCATCCACCCCGGTGAAGGCTTCGGTGTAGTGTTCGAAGCAGGCGCCCGGGCGGGGTTGCAGGCCGCGCGCCGGCAGCAGCTCGGCGAACAGTCGGCCGAGGCTCTTGGCCACGCTGGGCGCGGTGCCCAGGTGCACGTAGCGGGCATAGCGGCCTTCCGGCAGTTCCTGGCGCACCATGCCGGCGGGCAGGGACGCGCCAGGCGCGGTGGCCACCGCGGCCAGGTAGTGCATGGCGCCGGCCTGACGCCAGCTCAGGCCATACCATTCGGCGTCGCCCTCGCGGCCGGTGATTTCCCCGGCGCGGTCGGCGAAGCGCCGCCAGAGGGCGGCGATGTCTTCGCCCTGGCCAGGCTCGAACAGCAGACCGGTCACTTCCAGGGCGGGATGGTCGACGATTTCCAGCGACATGGGACAGACTCTCTCGAAGATGCGATGAAGGCCGCCACCTTACTCCAGCGCCGCCTCGCGGTCAGCCTGGGCACGGCATAAGCCGGTCAGGCGAAAGGTCGCAGCGGACCCGTGGCGCCATCCCGGTTCGTCGGGTGTGTTCCTGGCGGCTGCCGATTCGGCGAGCGCCCCTGCGGCGCCACCCGGGTGCCAGGCTGGGGTTCAGCGGTCCTCGGCAAGCGCCTGGGTCAGCGCCAGGCCCGCCAGGCGCGCGCTGGCCAGCAGCCGCTCCGGACTCTGCCCGTGTCGCGCGCTAGCGGAGAGGCCCGCCATGGTGGTGATGACGAAGTCGGTCAGCTCCTGCGCCCGTTCCGGCTTGCAGGCGGCGACCCGGGTACGGATGAGCGCCTGGGCCGCCTGGTGGTAACGGTCGGCCGCCGCGCGGGCCTGGGGATCGTCGGAATGGGTACCCTCCAGCACCAGGCAGCCGGCCGCGCGGGGATCGATGGTATAGCTGCGCGCCACCTCTTCCAGCACCCGGGTCAGGACCTCCGCCAGGGATAGCTCGGTCTCCAGGATGTGCTGCAGCAGCACGGCGCCCGTCGAGATGTAGTGATCGAGCACCCGCTGGTAGAGCTCGAGCTTGCTGCCGAAGGCCGCATAGAAGCTCGGCGGCCTGATCCCGAGCGCCTGGGTCAGGTCGGCAACGCTCACCCCGTCGTAGCCCCTCTCATGGAACAGGCGCTGGGCCTGGACGATGGCCTCGTCCGGATCGAAACGGCGGGGCCGCCCACGGGGTGCGGATTTATTTGTAGTGCTCATTACAAAAAATACTTTGACAGCGGCTGGGAGAGGCTTATTGTAGCACTCACTACATTAATCGGGAGGCAGATCCATGAGCAATTTCGCAGGCAAAAAGGTGTTGGTACTGGGCGGCAGTCGCGGCATAGGCGCCGCCATCGTGCGGCGCTTCGCCGCCGAAGGCGCCCGGGTGACCTTTACCTATGCCAGTTCCGCTGACGCCGCCCAGGCCCTCGCCGTGGAGACCGGCAGCACCGCCGAGCTGACCGACAGCGCCGACCGCGACGCGGTGATCGCCCGGGTGCGCGCCTGTGGTCCGCTGGACGTGCTGGTGGTGAATTCCGGCGTGGCGCTGTTCGGCGATGCCTTGGAGCAGGAGCCGGACGCTGTCGACCGCCTGCTGCGCATCAACGTCCAGGCGCCCTATCACGCGGCGGTCGAGGCGGCGCGGCAGATGCCGGCAGGCGGGCGGATCATCGTCATCGGCTCGGTGAATGGCGATCGCATGCCGTTGCCCGGCCTGGCCGCCTATGCCATGAGCAAGTCCGCCCTGCAGGGACTCGCCCGCGGTCTGGCGCGGGACTTCGGTTCGCGCGGCATCACCGTCAACGTGGTGCAACCCGGCCCCATCGATACCGAGATGAATCCGGCCGATGGCCCCATGAAGGAGCTGATGCACAGCTTCCTGGCGATCAAGCGCCACGGCAGCGCCGATGAGGTGGCCGGCATGGTCGCCTGGCTGTCCGGCCCCGAGGCCGGCTTCGTCACCGGTGCCATGCACACCATCGACGGCGCCTTCGGCGCCTGATCGCGGCCCGCGCCGCTATCGCCCGGGGCCCAGGCGATAGCGGCGACTGCCCGGTGTCCGGCTGACGCACCTAGTGCGCCGGTCCCAATACCTCTTCGGCGATATCCAGCAGCGCCCGCAGCCTGTCCATGTGGCGCAGGTCCTGGTGATAGCCCACCCAGATATCCCGTGACGGAGGACTGCCGAAGCTTTCGATGAGCTGCAGTCCTGGCGTCGCATCACCGAGCGGGCGAGGCAGCACGGTAACCCCTAGTCCCCGGCGGCACATCTGCGCCTGGACGGTTCGACTGGTACTGGTGAAGGCGCGTTGCGCTCCCGGCAGCCGGTCGAGCAACCAGGCGACATCGGGAAAGTGCGCTTGCGCGCTGTTCATGAGGATCAGCCCGACCGCGGCCGTATCCTCCTGCACGGCCAGCGCCGTCTCGGCGGAGCCATAGAGGCCATAGGGCATCCTCAGGAAACGGCGCTGCACGATATCCGGTTCGCTGAAGGGCACCAGGCGAAAGGCCACGTCCGCATCGCGGCGGGAGAGATCCAGCAGTCGATAGCTGGCAATGACCTCGGGTACCACGGCAGGGTGCCGCCGGGTGAGGTCGGCCAGGACCGGCGCCAGCACATAGCCGGCAAACCAGTCCGCCGAAGAGATTCGCAGGATGCCCTCCAGGCGCTGGTGGTTACCGGCCAGACGCCGCTCCATGGCCAGGGCCGAGGCTTCCATGGACTCGGCCAGGGCGAATACGGCATCTCCCGAATTCGTGAGGATCAGGCCCTCGCGAGTGCGCCTTAGCAGCGCCTGTCCGGCTTCATCCTCGAGCGTCTTGATCCGTCGACCTACCGTCGGGTGGCTGATGCCCAAGGCTCGCGCGGCCGCGCCATAGGATCCGCCGCGGGCGACGGCCAGAAAGATTCGTACATCGCTCCATTCCATGGCGCACCTGCGTTCAAAAATGAACATTCAATATACAGGAAAGGCAGTCCCCAAACAATATCGTAAGGGCGACCATGGCGGCTCACATCGACTCAGATACGTTGGATTCAGCCAGGGATGTTCGAACTGGCTCCATGCAGGTGAGCAGCTATGGGCAGATTGCTGGATAGGGTTGCGATTGTAACGGGCGCCTCCAAGGGCATCGGCGCGGGTATTGCCCGGCAACTGGCGGCGGACGGCGCCAAGGTCGTCATCAGCTATGCGTCCGACCAGGACGGGGCGGACGCCGTCCTCGCCGACATCGAGACAGCAGGGGGTACGGCTATCGCGCTACGCGCCGATGTCCGCCAGCGGACCGATATGGAGGCCTTGGTAACGGCGGCCCTCGAACACTTCGGTCGCCTGGATATCCTGGTGAACAATTCCGGCGTCTATCAGTTCGCCAGGATCGAAGACACCACGGTCGAGCTGTATCGGCTGCAATTCGACATCAATGTGCTCGGACCCTTGCAGCTCATAGGCGCTGCCAGTCCCTATCTGGGCGCCGGCAGCAGCATCATCAACATCAGCTCGAACGTCACCAGCGTCCTGCCGGCGGAAAGTGCCGTCTACAGCGGCACCAAGGGCGCGCTCGATGCGATCACCGGGGTGCTCGCCCGCGAGCTGGGCCCTCGTGGGATCCGCGTGAATGCCGTCAATCCTGGCCTCATCGAAACCGAGGGCACCCGGACCGCCGGCGCCCTGGGCGCGGAATTCCAGGCCTGGAACGAGGCCCGTACCCCACTCGGCCGTATCGGTCAGGTACGGGATATCGCTCCCATCGTCGCCTTTCTGGCGTCCGACGATGCCGGCTGGGTGACCGGCGAATTCATCTTCGGCTCCGGTGGCATGCGCTAGACCAGGCGGTTGCCTGCGCCGCGCGCGCCGATCGCTGACGCCCTGCCAGCGCTCGCCGCGCTTTTCGAGAAATCGCTGCACCTACAGGTCGCGGGCCGGCAACGCCTGCGCGGATCAGGATGCAGCCCGATTGACGGTAAAGGTCCATGAACTCATCCCTGCCCAAGGTCCAGCCCGACAGCCGTCGCTGGTTCGCGCTGGGCGTGCTGCTGATCGGTACGCTGCTGCCACCGCTCGACTTCTTCATCGTCAACGTGGCGCTCCCGGTGATCCGTCGCGACTTCGCTACCACGTCGGATCTGGCGCAACTGGTGGTCTCCGTCTATGCGACGGCTTATGCGGTCACCCTGATCCTGGGCGGTCGTCTGGGCGACATGTTCGGCCGCAAGCGTGTCTATCTCGGCGGCATGCTGGGCTTCGGTATCGCCTCGGCACTCTGCGGGTTCGCGCCGACGCCGGCCACGCTAATTGCCGGACGGCTGCTGCAGGGCGTGGCGGCTGCCATCATGGCGCCGCAGTCCATGGCCCTGATCCATGCGACCTTCCCCACGGAAGAGAAGAATCGGGCGCTCGGCCTGTACGGCGCGACCTTCGGACTCGCCGCTGTGCTGGGCCAGCTCTTGAGTGGGGTGCTGATAGAGGCCAATCCCTTCGGATTGGGCTGGCGCAGCATCTTCCTCATCAATCTTCCCGTCATTCTCTGCGCCCTGCCGGCGGCGCTGGTCGTGCTGCGCGAGAGTCGGGCCCGGCAACCGGGCCGGCTGGATGTCATGGGCGCCGGCCTGCTCGCGGCTGGGCTGTTGGCGCTGGTCGTACCCCTGGTCGAGGGGCCACGACTGCATTGGCCCTGGTGGTCGCTGCCCCTGCTCCTCGTCAGTGCCGGGTTGCTGATCACCTTCTGGCGCTACGAGCAGCGCAAGGAAGCGGCCGGCGAGACGCCCCTGGTGCTGCCTTCCCTGCTCACCGCCTCCCGGCTCAGGCGCACCCTCCTGGCGACCTTTCTGTTCTATGCCCTGGCGCCTTTCTTTCTCATCTTCGCCGTCTACCAGCAGGCTGGGCTGGGTCGCGGAGCCCTGGCTGCGGGTTGGGCGATCCTGCCCCTGGGGATCGGCTTACTCTGCGGGCCCCTGTGCAGTCCGCATCTTGCCCAACGGCTGGGCGCACGCACCGCCGCCCTTGGCATGGCCTGGAGGTCCTGGGCCTGATGTTGGCGGCCGCGCTGGCGGGCTTGCCCAGCTGGCTGCCGGTGCCGCTGCTGTTGATCGGCCTGGGGCAGGGCATAGCGCTTCCAGCCCTGGTGAGAGTGAACGCGGATCAGGTGGCACCGAGTCTGGCCGGACTCGCCGCCGGCTTGATGAATGCCACCTTGCAGATCAGCGCCGCCCTGGCGGTGGCGCTCATCGGTGGCCTGTTTTTCGCCCTCGCCCCCGATGGCGCTGGCGGGAGAGAGGTGCAGTTAGCCTTTTCCGTTGCCGCCCTGACGATGGCTGGTGCCTTGGCGCTGGCGGCCGTTTTGAGCTGGCCTGGCGCCCCAACGACCGCCCCGCGCGGGGCCTGTGACGCAGAGTGAACAGCGCTTTTCAAGGCGCGAGGAGAACAGCATGAGAAAGACCTGGCTCATTACCGGCTGCTCGAGCGGTCTGGGCAGCCATATCGCCGCAACGGCCGCTGCGCGGGGTGACCGCATCGTGGCAACGGCTCGCGATCCCGCCGTACTGCAACCCTTGGCCCGGCAATTTCCGGAGAACCTGAGGGCCGTGCAGCTGGATGTCACCGACCCTGTCTCGGTGGCTGCCGCGCTTGCCTTTGCAGAGCGGGAGTTCGGTGGTCTGGATGTCCTGGTGAACAACGCCGGCATAGGCTTCATCGGTGCCGTGGAGGAGGCCGAGCCCAGCGAATACCGGCCGGTATTCGAGGTGAATGTATTCGGCCTGATCGAAACGACCCGCCTGGCATTGCCTGTCCTGCGTCGGCGCGGCGGCGGCCGTATCGTCAACCTGTCATCCGGGGCAGGGCTCTCGGGAGGACCGGGTTCCGGCTACTACAGCGCGAGCAAGTTTGCGGTCGAGGGATTTTCCGAGTCGCTGGCCAGGGAAGTGGCACCCTTCGGAATCCGCGTGACCATCGTCGAGCCTGGGCCGTTTCGCACCGATTTTCTCGGGCGCTCCATCGCCATGGCGAACCAGGTGATTCCGGCCTATGCCGACACGGCGGGGCGCCGGCGTGCCTACCGGGACAGCAATGACGGCAAGCAGGCGGGAGATCCGCGAAAGGCTGCCGCAGTGATAGTGCAGGCCGTCATGGCGACCGAGCCGCCCTTGCATCTGCCGCTTGGACCAGTCGCCTACGACATCGCGGAACGCAAGTCGCAGGCGCTGCGCGCTGACATGGCGGCCTGGCGCGACCTCGCCCTGCATACCGACTTCGACTGATCGATCCTGGCGGGGCTGCGATGCCCGTGGCTCCGACCCTTCCACCCACCTCACGGATCATCGCGATCGCTATGGCCAATCCGCTTGAGCGGCACGCTCAGCGCAATGAGAGGCCAGGGCCGTTTTGCCTGGTGAGTGGATTCCTTGCTCGGCAAGCGTCCTTGCCGTTTCGTACATGAACACCGCTGGAGTGCTCCATGAGTCATACCTTCCCGGATTCGACCACCGGCCACTGGCTGCAACGCTACTATTTCATCAGGGCTGCGGTTGCGCTGCTGTGGATCGCGCTGGCGTTCGCCATCGGCCACCAGCAGGGGTGGGCGGGGTCGCTGTTGCTCGTCCTCTACCCTGCCTGGGATGCCCTGGCGAACGTGCTGGATGCCCGCCAGAGCGGCGGGCTGCGGCGCAACGCTGCGCAGCGGCTCAACGCCGTCGTCAGTCTGGGCGTCGCGGTGGCGATGGGTCTGGCATTGACATTCGGCCCAGGCGCCGCGATCGGGGTGTTCGGGGTCTGGGCCCTGGCCGCCGGGCTTTTCCAGCTGGTCGTGGCGGTACGGCGCTGGCGGACGTCCGCTGGCCAGTGGGCGATGATCCTGAGTGGCGCGCAATCCGCCCTGGCGGGTGGCTTCTTCGTGAAGCAGGCAGCTGACGGTGTGCCGCTGGATGTTTTCAGCGTGACGCCTTATGTGGCTTTCGGTGCCTGCTACTTCATGGTCTCGGCGGCTTGGCTGGCGGTAGCGAGATGGCGGCGGAGTGCGGCCGGCAAGCGAGCCTGAGGTGGAGCCGACGCCCTGGTGGGCGCCGACCCGGTGGCGAAGGACTCAGCCGTAGCGCTTGAACGCCTCGATGGCCAGGCCGTTGCCGATGTTGCCGAAGCGGTCGCCGTCCACCAGGCGGGCGCCGGGGAAGCGCCTGGCCAGGGCCTGGCGCAGCGCCGGGATGCCGCTGGAGCCGCCGGTGAAGAACAGGCTGTCGACCCGCGTGGGATCGAGGTCGGCGCGCGCCAGCAGGTCGTCCACGCCGCGGCTCAGGCGTTCCAGTTGCAGGGCGATGGCGGCATCGAACAGTGGCCGCTCCAGATCCGCGGCCAGGCCGGTCTCGATGCGATCCAGGCGCAGGGTGCGGCGCCAGTCGTCGGTCAAGGCGATCTTGGCGTCTTCCACCTGGATCGCCAGCCAGTGGCCGGCGCGCTGTTCGATCAGCTTGAACAGCCGATCCATGCAGCGGGTGTCCTGGGCGTCGTATCTCATGTCGCGCAGGCCCAGCACGCTCTTCTTGGCGTAGACGGCGTTGATGGTGTGCCAGGTCGCCAGGTTGATGTAGTGGCTGGTGGGCATGGTGGCGCCGCTCTTCATGGCGCTGCCGTAGCCCAGCAGCGGCATCACCCCTTCCAGACTCAGCTGGCGGTCGAAGTCGGTGCCGCCGACGTGCACGCCGCCGGTGGCGAGGATGTCGCCGGCGCGGTCGGCCAGATTGCGGCGCTCCGGCGCCAGGCGCACCAGGGAAAAGTCCGAGGTACCGCCGCCGATGTCGACGATCAGCACCAGCTCTTCGCGCTCGATGCTGCGCTCGTAGTCGAAGGCGGCGGCGAGGGGTTCGAACTGGAAGGAGACGTCGCTGAAGCCCACCTGGCGCGCCACCGCGGCCAGGGTGTTCTCGGCCTCCTGGTCGGCGACCGGGTCGTCATCGACGAAATGCACCGGACGGCCCAGCACCACGGCGTCGAAGGGGCGATCGGCCTGCTGTTCGGCGCGCTGCTTGAGGGTGCCGAGAAACAGGCCGAGCACCTCGGTGAAGGGCAGGGCACTGCCGAGGATGCTGGTCTCGCCCTTGAGCAGGTTGGAGCCGAGCAGACTCTTGAGCGAGCGCAGCAGACGCCCCTCATAGCCTTCCAGGTATTCGTGCAGCGCCTGGCGGCCATAGGCCGGGCGGCGCTCCTCGGCGTTGAAGAAGATCACCGAGGGCAGGGTGGCCTTGCCTTCTTCGAGGGCCAGCAGGACCTCGCCGGAAGGCCTGAGCCAGCCAGCGGTGGAATTGGAGGTGCCGAAGTCGAGGCCCAGGGCGCGGGCGGGTAGAGCAGCAGACATGTCAGGATCCGTAACGCAAGCAGCCGCGCAGTTTAGCCGAGACGCGCGCGCAGGCGAACCCTGGCCGGATGCCAGCAGGGTTGGTCTTCGCTCTTTCAGGCCCGTTACACCTGCAGGCAGGCGGTGGCGTCAGCCCTTGCGCGAGCGGTCGCGGGGCGCCTCCAGCGTGCAGACATCATCCTGGCAACGCCGACTGCCCTCCGGATGGGGCAGCCAGGTCAGACCCGGGCGCAGCTTGAGAAACAGGCGATAGCCCACTTCCAGCAGCGGCCGCGCCCAGTGACCAAGGCCGGCGGTGCGCCAGCTCCAGTAGGTGGCGTCCAGGCCCTTGAACCAGCGGCCATCGGCATCCCGGGCGTGCAGCAGGTCGAGCATGGCCTGGCGCGGCGGGGCATCGGCCGGCGCCTGCTTGGGGTAGTCCGGTGCGGCCAGGTCCACCAGCTGCAGTTGGCTGGGGTCGGCATGGCGGCGCAGCCAGGCGATCTCGCGAGCGCACAGCGGACAGGCGCCGTCGTGAAAGAGGGTCAGGGGCAGACGAGGTGCGTGCATCGTGATCTTCCCAGGCGGCTTGCCTGTCTGGACCGGCAGGCAGGTCCGCCGTTGCGCTTTCCGCCGAACGGTAAGCGCAACGGCCGCTCGTGGCGAGTCGGAAGCAGAGACGCCGGATCACGGCATGGTAAGCAATCTGATAGCGAGGTCGGTATGGATCTGGGAATCAAGGGGCGCGTTGCCCTCATCACGGGTGCCAGCGGTGGCATGGGTCTGGCCACGGCAAAGCTGCTGGCCGAAGAGGGCGTCAAGCTGGTGCTCTCCGATCTGGAGCAGGGCAAGCTGGAAGAGGCGGCCAAGGGCCTGCCGGGCGATACGCTGCTGATCGCCGCCGACATGACCGACCAGGCGGCGGTGGACCAACTGGTGGAGCAGGGCGAGGCCCGCTTCGGCCAGATCGACATCGTGGTGCACACCGCCGGTGTCACCGGCGCCAAGGGCGATCCCCTGGAACTGGCCGATGCCGACTACGAGGAAGCTTGGGCCACCGACTTCTTTTCCGCCGTGCGCGTTGGCCGCGCCGCCATCCCGCGCATGCGCCAGCGCGGCTGGGGTCGTTTCGTCTGCATCACCTCGGAAAACGCCGTCCAGCCCTATTGGGAAGAGGCCGTCTACAACGTGGCCAAGGCCGCCCTGGCCGCCTTCATCAAGAACCTGTCATACAAGGAAGCGGCCCACGGCGTGCTGTGCAATACCGTGTCGCCGGCCTTCATCGAGACCGGCATGACCGACGGCATGATGGAAAAGCGCGCCAAGGAAAAGGGTGTCTCCTTCGAGGAAGCCATCGAAAGCTTCCTCGACGAAGAGCGGCCCGGCATCGTGCAGAAGCGCCGCGGCAAGGTGGAAGAGGTGGCCGCGGCCATCGCCCTGCTGGTGTCCGAGCGTGCCTCCTTCATCAACGGCAGCAACCTGCGCGTGGATGGTGGTTCGGTCCAGGCGGTGCAGAACTAAGAATCTATTCGCGATCTGCTGCGTGTCGGCCAAACTGCGTTGAAAATGGCCTGGGTCGCCAGCCCGGTCGGAATGCTCATTTATCAGGTGTAAACTCGAGCGCGAGTCCGATCCGCTTCCTCAGCCCTTTTCGCCTTGTTTGT
>NZ_WHOV01000085.1:0-31143 GCF_009765395.1 Pseudomonas sp. BAV 4579
CGACCCCCGGCGTGACAGGCCGGTATTCTAACCGACTGAACTACCGCTGCGCATTACCTCGAGTGGTGGGTGATGACGGGATCGAACCGCCGACCCTCTGCTTGTAAGGCAGATGCTCTCCCAGCTGAGCTAATCACCCGTTTGCTCTCGAAGTGGGGCGCATTCTACGGAGGGGTACCCGACCTGGCAACCCCTTTTTGAAAAAAAATTTCCCAGCACTTCCAAAGGCTTAGCGCCGCCCTCAGGCGCAACCGGAGAAAGCGCGCATTCCCGACGACCACCGCAATCCGGGGTTGGCCTCCGGGGCGGGCGACGCGGATAATGCGCGCTTCGTTTTTGGGAGTGACACCATGTGGTTCCGTAATCTGCTCGTCTACCGTCTCACCCAGGAAGTCGCCTTCGAGACCGAAGCCCTCGAAGCCGCCCTCGCCGCCAAGCCCGCCCGCCCCTGTGCCAGCCAGGAGTTGTCCACCTACGGATTCGTCGCGCCCTTCGGCAAGGGTCCGGACCTGCCGCTGGTCCACGAAAGCCAGGGCTTCTTCCTGATCGCCGCGCGCAAGGAAGAACGCATCCTGCCCAGCAGCGTGGTCAAGGAAGCCGTGCAGGAAAAGGTCGACGAGATCGAAAGCCAGCAGATGCGCAAGGTCTACAAGAAGGAGAAGGAGCAGATCAAGGACGAGATCGTCCAGGCCTTCCTGCCGCGCGCCTTCATCCGTCGCCAGACCACCTATGCCGCCATCGATCCCAAGCAGGGCTGGATCCTGGTGGACGCCTCCAGCGCCAAGCGCGCCGAGGACCTGCTCTCCACCCTGCGCGATGCCCTGGGCTCGCTGCCGGTCCGGCCGCTGGGCGTCAAGCAGGCGCCGATGGCCACCTTCACCGACTGGGTCAAGGCCGGTGACGCCACCCATGGCCTCTACATCCTCGACGAGTGCGAGTTGCGCGATGCCGGCGAAGACGGCGGCGTGGTGCGCTGCAAGGGTCAGGACCTGACCAGCGAAGAGATCCAGAACCACCTGGGCGCCGGCAAGCTGGTCACTAAGCTGGCCCTGGCCTGGCAGGACAAGCTCGCCCTGCTACTGGACGACAAGGTCACCATCAAGCGGCTGAAATTCGAGGACCTGCTGCAGGACCAGGCCGAACAGGATGGCGGCGAAGACGCCCTCGGCCAGCAGGACGCCAGCTTCGTGCTGATGATGATGACCCTGGCGGAATTCCTGCCTCAGCTGATCGAGGCCCTGGGTGGCGAAGAGTTGCCCCAGGGTCTGTAATCACGACCTGCGCATGATCGGTTGAGGCCCAAGGCTCACCCGATCATGCGGACAGTCTCCAAGGCCGGCAGAGACCGGCCTTTTTTCTGCCTTTTCGACAGGAGTTCAACCCATGCGCGCGCTCGCCGCCCTCAGCCGCTTCGTCGGCAATACCTTCGCCTTCTGGGTGCTGCTCGCCGCCCTGCTGGCGTTCTTCGCCCCGGCGGTATTCAAGCCGCTGAGCGTGGCCATCGTGCCGCTGCTGGGGGTGATCATGTTCGGCATGGGCCTGACGCTCAAGGTCGAGGACTTCGCCGCAGTCGGCCGTCATCCCTGGCGAGTGCTGCTGGGCGTGGTAGCCCACTTCGTCATCATGCCGGGGGTGGCCTGGGCGCTCTGCCAGCTGTTCCACCTGCCGCCGGAAATCGCCGTCGGCGTCATCCTGGTCGGTTGCTGCCCCAGCGGCACGGCGTCCAACGTCATGACCTGGCTGGCCAAGGGCGATCTGGCCCTGTCGGTGGCCATCGCCGCGGTGACCACGCTGCTCGCCCCCCTACTGACCCCGGCGCTGATCTGGCTGCTGGCCTCCACCTGGCTGCCGATCTCCTTTGGCGGGCTGTTCTGGTCGATCCTGCAGGTGGTGCTGCTGCCCATCGCCCTGGGCCTGGTCGCCCAGCGCCTGCTCGGCCAGCGCGTCGGCGCCCTGGTCGAGGTGCTGCCGCTGGCCTCGGTGGTGAGCATCGTGGTGATCGTCGCCGCGGTGGTGGCCGCCAGCCAGGCGCGCATCGCCGAATCCGGGTTGCTGATCATGGCGGTGGTGATCCTGCACAACGGCTTCGGCTTCCTGCTCGGCTATCTCACCGGCAAGTTCTGCAAGCTGCCGGTGGCCCAGCGCAAGTCCCTGGCGCTGGAAGTGGGCATGCAGAATTCCGGGCTGGGCGCCGCCCTGGCCACGGCGCATTTCTCGCCGCTGGCCGCGGTCCCCAGCGCCCTGTTCAGCGTCTGGCACAACATCTCCGGCGCGCTACTGGCCACCCTCTTCCGCCGCTTCAAGGACGACGACGCCCGTCCCTGAGGCCTCGCGCCACACCTGCCGGACCAGCGCCTGGCAGGTGGCTTCGGTAAAGGGCTGCGGCCGGGCGATGCCATAGCCCTGGGCATAGTCGACCCCCAGGTTGGCCAGCGCCGCTACCACCGCTGCATTTTCGGCGAATTCGGCGATGGTCTTCTTGCCGGTGAGATGGCCGAGCTGGTTGATCGCCTCGACCATGGCGCTGTCCACGGCGTCCTCCAGCAGGTGGCGGACAAAGCTGCCGTCGATCTTCAGGTAGTCCACCGGCAGGTGCTTGAGATAGGTGAAGGACGACATCCCGGCGCCGAAGTCGTCCAGGGAGAATCTCACCCCCAGGCCGCGCAATTCGTCCATGAACAGCCGCGCCGCATCCAGATTGGCCACGGCGCTGGTCTCGGTGATCTCGAAGCAGATCCGCGCCGGCGCGATCCGCCAGCGCTGCAGTTGCTGCCTGACGAAATCCGCCAGACCCGCCTCGCCCAGGGAATGCCCGGACAGATTGATGGCCAGGGTGTCGAGCAGCCCGGCGGGCAGCTCGGCGAAACGGGCCAGGGCCGCGGCGATCACCCAGCGATCCAGATCCGGCATCAGCCCATAGCGCTCGGCGGCCGGAATGAAGGCGCCCGGCGCGATCAGCCGCTCGCCCTCTTCCAGCCGCATCAGCACCTCCACGTGGCGATCCGCGACGGTCTCCTGGCCCAGCCCCAGGATCGGCTGGACATACAGCCGGAAGCTGTCCTCGGCCAGCGCCCGGTGCAGGCGCTGCACCCAGGCCATTTCGCCATGGCGCTGGTCCAGCTCCACATCGCCCGGGGCGAAGACCTGGATGCGATTGCGGCCCTTGTCCTTGGCCGCGTAACAGGCCAGGTCCGCCAGGCGCAGGGCCTCCTCGGGTGCCAGGGCCTGTCCCCCCAGGTGCACCACGCCGATGCTCAGACCGACCCGAAAGCCCTGCCCGGCCGCTTCGAATTGCAGGCTACCCACGCAGCAGCGCAGTCGCTCGGCGACCGCCTCGACCTGCACCGGCGTACGGTTTTCCAGCAGGACGCCGAATTCGTCGCCGCCCAGGCGTGCCAGGCAATCCTCTTCGCCCAGTTGCTGAGCGAGCAATTCGCACAGCTGGCGCAACAGGCGATCGCCATGGAAATGGCCGGAGGTGTCGTTGACGATCTTGAACTGGTCCAGATCGATGAACAGCAGCGAGGCACAGGCCAGGTCCTCGCGCGCCAGCAGGCGCTCCAGCCGGGTCTCGAATTCGCGGCGATTGAGCAGTCCGGTAAGGGCATCGTGACTGGCCTGCCAGGCCAGATCATGCAGGAAGGCCCGCTCGCGGGTCTGGTCGTGCATGACCAGCACCACCCCGGTGCCGGATTCGTCCCGCGGCAGCGTGGTCACCGTCAGGGCCACCGGCACCCGGGTGCCGTCGACGCGCACCAGCTGGTGCGCCAGGGGCTCGTCGCCCACCAGCCAGTCCTGGCTGCGCAAGCGCTCGGCCAACGGCCGGATCGACGCCGGCTGATCCTCGGTCTGGATGTCGAACAGGTGGGTGACGGGCGTGCCCGCGGCCAGCCCCGGCCGCGCCAGCAGGCGCTCCGCCGCCGGGTTGTGATAGAGCAGCCGTCCCTGGGCATTCAGCGCCAGTACCGCATCGCCGAGGGATGCCAGGATGACCTGGATATGTTCCTTCTCGGCCTGCAGCGCCTGCTCGGAGCGCCAGCGCTGCTGCACCAGGCTGTGCATGCGCCAGAGCGCCAGGAGCACCAGCAGGGCGCCGACCAGGACGTTGGCGATGAACAAGGCCTCGACCAGCTGGCGCGAGGCCGCCCCGAGGCGCTCCGAGAAGGCCACGGTTTCCGGCATCATCCGGTCATGCAGATCCAGCAGCTGGCGTTTCAGCGGAATCAGCGCCGGTCCCGGCCCCTGCAGCTTGATCAATTCGAAGCCGGTGCGCGCCAGGGCCTGGAATTCGTCCATGTAGGGATCGGTGATCTGCCAGCGGGCGATCACCCCTTCGAAGGGTTCTATATGCCGCGCCAGGCGAAACAGCGTGACGAGGCCCGCGATGTCGTCGGCGTCGTTGCCCGCCAGGCGCAGCAGCCGCGCCGCTTCGGCAGGATTGCCATCGGCATCCAGCTCCTGCCGCGCCGCCCGGTCGAGATCGTTGACGCTGATGGACGCCAGATAATCCCGGTAGGACTCCGGTCGCCCCTCATCCAGATAGGCGCCGAGCGACAGCATGGCGTTGCCGAGGCTCTTGCTCCACAGGCTTTCCGCGGACACGTAGGCACGCACCGTCGACAGCAGTTGCAGGCTGACGATGGCGACCAGGGCCTGGCAGGACAGGATGATGATGAAGGGCCAGACGACCCGCAATGTACGCAGCGCAGAGGAAGGCGACAGTGAAGACATACAGCGATCCGCAAAAGGAGACAGGCGAATTCTTGCCATTGAGCAGGCATGTCGGCCGTTTCGCGGAAAACTGTTGGCGTGGAAAGACCTTGCGCTGGGTTACTGGCGCCAAACAAGCGGCATAGACCCGCTGCGGTCTCGTCGCTATCGACAAGCGGTAGCCCGAGTCCCGTGCCTAATTGAAGGACGCCTCCAGCCGCGCCTTCACCTCGGGCCATTCGCGATCGGTGATGCTGTACATCACGGTATCGTCCAGCCGGCCATCCGCCAGCCGCCGGTGATGACGCAGCAGGCCTTCGCGGACCGCGCCCAGCTTCTCGATGGCCGCCTGGGAGCGGAGATTGGTCGCGGCGGTCTTGAGCTGCACGCGCACCAGCTGCCAGTGCTCGAAGGCATGGCGCAGCATCAGGTACTTGATGTTGGCGTTGAGCCCGCTGCCATGCTGCTCGCTGTCGAGCCAGGTCCAGCCGATCTCGGCGGCGGGCAGTGCCGGCAGGAAGTCGGCGAAGCGGGTGGTGCCCACCAGCCGGTCGGCGATGCGCACGGCGAAAGGCAAGGCGCGCCCCTCGCGCTGCTCGGCCAGCGCCTGGCGATACCAGTCCGGGCGCAGGGGCCCGCTCAGGTAGTGCAGCGCTTCGCGATTGCGCTCGGCCAGGCTGACCAGCTCCAGCACGTCACCTTCCGCCAGGGGGTCCAGGCGCAGCGCACCACGTTGCAGGGAAATGGGCTGCGCTTGGAACATGACGGTCTCTCTCACTCGAATCAGCCCGCAAACCTAACAGGGCCAGCCGTCCGGCTCAACCCACCGCGTCTCTCCACGTGCCGGAACTGACGTCTGGCGGCCCAAGGTGCGACACTTTGTCCGGGCGCGATGGGCGCCTGGAATGTCTGGAGTCGCCATGTCCCTGCCCAGCGGGCTGATCATCACCGTTACCCTCGGCTATCTGGCCCTGCTGTTCGCCATCGCCTTCTATGGCGATCGCCGGCCACCGCTCAGGCCGCGCCTGCGGGCCTGGGTCTATAGCCTGTCGCTGGCCGTCTACTGCACCAGCTGGACCTTCTTTGGCGCGGTCGGGCAGGCCGCCGATCAGCTCTGGTCCTTTCTGCCCATCTACCTGGGGCCCATCCTGTTCCTGCTGCTGGCGCCGCAACTGGTCAAGAAGATGGTGCTGATCAGCAAGAAGGAAAACATCACCTCCATCGCCGACTTCATCGCCTCCCGCTATGGCAAGTCGCAGACCCTGGCCATCGTCGTCGCGCTGATCTGCCTGGTCGGCGTCCTGCCCTACCTTGCGCTGCAACTCAAGGGCATCGTCATCGGCGTCAACCTGCTGACCGGCATCAATGCCGAGTCCCTGAGCACCCGCGCCCAGGACACCGCGCTGTTCGTCTCCCTGGTGCTGGCGGTCTTCGCCATTCTCTTCGGCACCCGCAACCTGGACGTCACCGAGCACCATCGCGGCATGATGCTGGCGATCGCCTTCGAATCCCTGGTCAAGCTCGCCGCCTTCATCGCCGTCGGCCTCTGGGTCACCTATGACCTGCACGACGGCTTCGCCGACCTGCTCGCCCGTTCGCAGCAGGCGCCGCAACTGCAGGAATACTGGCGCGAGACGCTGGACTGGCCGGGCCTGCTGATCCAGACCGGCGTGGCCTTCATCGCCGTGATGTGCCTGCCGCGCCAGTTCCATGTCACGGTGGTGGAAAACACCGATACCCGGGACGTCAACCTGGCGCGCTGGGTGTTTCCGCTCTATCTGGCGCTGGCCGCCCTGTTCGTCATCCCCATCGCCCTGGCCGGTCAGTTGCACCTGCCCGGCGGCGTGCTGCCCGACTCCTTCGTCATCAGCCTGCCGCTGGCCCAGGAGCGTCCCTGGCTGGCCTTGCTGGCCTTCCTGGGCGGTGCCTCGGCTGCCACCGGCATGGTGATCGTCGCCTGCGTGGCCCTCTCCACCATGATCTCCAACGACATCGTCCTGCCCTGGCTGCTCAAGCGCCGGGGGCAGGTCGAGAGTCCCCATGCGGTGTTCAGCCACTGGATGCTCACGGTGCGCCGCGCCAGCATCGTGGTCATCCTGGTCCTGGCCTATTGCAGCTATCGGCTGCTGGGCTCCAATGCCAGCCTGGCCACCATCGGCCAGATCGCCTTCGCCGCCATCGCTCAGCTCGGACCGGCCATGGTCGGGGCACTGTTCTGGAAGGCCGCCAATCGCCGCGGTGTCTTTGCCGGCCTCACCGCCGGGGCCCTGCTCTGGGGCTATCTGATGGTGCTGCCGGTGGTGGCCACCAGTCTGCAGTGGCCATTGCACGCCTTTCCCGGCCTCGCCTGGTTCGAACAACCCGCGGGAGAGCGGACGCTGCAACCGACCACCGTCGGCGCCCTGGTCTCCCTGGCCGGCAACTTCCTGCTGTTCGCCCTGGTGTCGCTGCTCTCGCGCACCCGGGTATCGGAATACTGGCAAGCCGGGCGCTTCATCGCCCAGTACGCCCTGCCCCGACCGCGCAATCGCGCCCTGCTGGCGGTCAAGCTGGAGGACCTGCGGCTGCTCGCCGCCCGCTTCGTCGGCGACGAGCGCGCCCGCCTGAGCTTCAGCCGCTTCGCCGAGCAGAGCGGCCTGACCTATCACCCCGCGATGAATGCCAACAGCGAATGGATCGCCCAGACCGAGCGGCTGCTGGCCGGGGTGATCGGCGCCTCCTCGGCACGCGCCGTGGTCAAGGCCGCCATCGAAGGCCGCGACATGCAGGTCGACGACGTGGTGCGCATCGCCGACGAGGCCTCGGAGGTGCTGGAATTCAACCGGGCGCTCCTGCAGGGCGCCATCGAGAACATCTCCCAGGGCCTCAGCGTGGTCGACCAGTCGCTGCGCCTGGTGGCCTGGAACCAGCGCTACCTGGAGTTGTTCGACTATCCCGACGGCATGATCCAGGTCGGCCGGCCCATCGCCGAGATCATCCGCTACAACGCCTTGCGCGGCCTCTGCGGACCGGGCGATCCCGACGAGCACGTGGCCCGGCGGGTGGAGCGGATGCGCCAGGGCATCCCCCACACCTCGGAACGCACCTTTCCCAACGGCCGGGTGATCGAGCTGATCGGCAGCCCCATGCCCGGGCGCGGCTTCGTGATGAGCTTTACCGACATCACCGCCTTCCGCGAGGCCGAGCGCGCCCTGCGCGAAGCCAACGAAGGCCTGGAGCAGCGCGTCGAGGAACGCACCCGCGAACTGTCCCAGCTCAACCAGGCGCTGGAGGAAGCCAAGGCCCATGCGGAAGCGGCCAACCAGTCCAAGAGCCGCTTTCTCACCGCGGTCAGCCACGACCTCATGCAGCCGCTGAGCGCCGCCCGCCTGTTCACCGCCGCCCTCGCCCACCAGGACGGCCTGGCCCGGGAGGCCCAGGAACTGGTGCGCAACATGGACAGCGCCCTGAGATCCAGCGAAGACCTGATCGCCGACCTGCTGGACATCTCGCGACTGGAGAACGGCCGCATCCTGGCCACGCCGGCCCCCTTTTCCCTGGCCACCCTGTTCGAGGCCCTGGGCGTGGAATTCAAGGCCCTGGCGCAGAACCAGGGTACCAACCTGCGCATCCGCAGCAGTCGGCTGGTGGTCAACAGCGACAGCAAGTTGCTGCGGCGGGTGCTGCAGAATTTCCTCACCAATGCCCTGAGATATGCCCATGGCCGGGTGCTGCTCGGGGTACGCCGCCAGGGCCAGAGCGTGAGCCTGGAGGTCTGGGACAGCGGCCCCGGCATCCCGGCGGACAAGCTGGAGCTGATCTTCGAGGAATTCAAGCGCCTGGACAGCCACCAGACCCGCGCGGAAAAAGGCCTGGGGCTCGGCCTGGCAATCGCCGATCGCCTTTGCCGGGTGCTGGGTCACGAACTCTCGGTACGCTCCTGGCCGGGTCATGGCAGCGTTTTCAGCGTCAAGGTGCCGCTGGCGCCCGCCCTCGCCCTCCAGACGGCGACCGCCAGCGAAACCGCCCAGCCCCTGGCCGGCGACCCGGTGCTGTGCATCGACAACGAAGACAGCATCCTGCTCGGGTTGCGCAGCCTGCTGGGCCGTTGGGGCTGCCAGGTCTGGACCGCACGCAGTCGCGAGGAATGCGCTGCCCTGCTCGCCCAGGGCGTGGTACCGCGACTGCTCATCGTCGACTATCACCTGAGCGATGCCGACACGGGTCCGGATGTCGCCGAATGGATTCGTCAGGCTCTGGGCCAGGACATCCCCGGCATCGTCATCAGTGCCGATGGCCGACCGGAATGCCTGGACCGGGTGCGCCAGGCGCGCCTGGATTTCCTGCCCAAGCCGGTCAAGCCGGCATCGCTACGCGCCTTACTGAGCCGGCAACTGGCCCTCTCCGGTTGAAGGGACCCACAGATGGCGCGTCACGACGCCGAAGGCCCTTTCGTTCAGCGTCGATTAAGCTTGCCGGGGGCCGGAGAGACGGAACAATCCACAGCTTCTGTTGATAACTTTGTTGAAAACATGGTGGAAAAGAACCCGGAGCCTTGCTCTGCGGGCCCCCCAAACAAGTTGGTCATTTTTTAATCACTTTGATAAGTTCAATATAATCAACAACTTAATTCAAAAGCAGGATTTTCGGCAGGGAAAACTCGGGGCCAGACAGGGCTTGACAAGCGCTAGCACAACTTGTGCACAACTTCGGGTAAAAATGACCAACGGACACCCTGAAGCCGTCGCACAATTGTCAAGTATTCGTGAAACAAATTTTTTCGAGCCTTCCGGGAGGCTGTATCGGGAGGCGGGCCGCAGGCTAGAGCCGACAGCTGCGGCCGTACGCAGGCCAAAGGCTAGCCTTGTCCTCTGCCGGTCATCGGGTAGACTGCCTGCTTTTATTCAGGTCTGTCGTGGCGACGCCCAACCTGTCAATCAGGCATGGACGCGCCAGCCCTTCTGGAATAGCTCAGTCACATGAACGTCTTCATCGCGGGTCAACACGGCCAACTTTCTCAGGCGCTGCAACAACTGCTGGCCGCCAAGGCCCGGGTAACCGTCATCGGTCGGGCCCAGGTGGATTTCACCCAGCTGGAGGCGCTTCATGAACGCGTCCTGGCCGCAAGGCCCGACGTCATCATCAATGCCGCCGCCTATACCGCCGTGGACGCTGCCGAGAGCGATCCCCAGACCGCTGCCCTGATCAACGAGCGGGTGCCCGAGGTCTTCGCCCGGGCCGCACAGCAGCTCGGCATTCCGATGGTCCACTATTCCACCGACTATGTTTTCGATGGCAGCAAGGAAGGCCGGTACCGGGAAGAAGATCCGACCTGCCCGCTCAATGTCTATGGTCGGACCAAGCTGGCCGGCGAGAACGCCGTGCGTGAACACGCCGAGCGCCACCTCATCCTGCGCACCAGCTGGGTCTATTCCTGGCAGGGCAACAACTTTCTGCGCACCATGGTGCGGCTGCTCAGCGAGCGCGACGAATTGAATATCGTCGACGACCAGATCGGCGCGCCTACCTGGACCCGCACCATAGCCGCCGCCACCGACCGCCTGCTCGCCCACAGCGACCAGGACGAACTCTGGGGCACCTATCACCTGACCGCCAACGGCACCACCTCCTGGTTCGGATTCGCCGAGCAGATCGCCCGGCGCCTGCGCGAGACCGGCCAGCTGAAGGCCCGCCTCAATCCCATTCCCAGCAGTTCCTATCCCACCCCGGCCCATCGCCCCATCAATTCCCGGCTGGCCACCGAAAAGTTGGCGGCGGTACTGGGCGAGCCGCTACCCGACTGGCAAGCGGCTTTCGCCCAGTGCTGGAGCGAGCGCGAACTTCAGGTGAGCGGCTGAAACGGGCCGTCGGTCATACTTCTGGGATCTGCCCCAGAACTACCCCAGCCTCTCGAAGTCAATGGCACTGACCCCGCTCACGCCAGTCAGGTACGTCATGGACAACCCTTTCCAACTCATCGCCGCGGCTTTCGAGCATGACTTCCGGGTCAATTTCCGCATCGAGCGCCTCGACGGCAGCGTCAGCCTGACGCTGTCCGACGACAGTGGCGTCAAGGTCAAGCGCTTGATCAGCAAGCAGCAATTGCATGACCATACCCGCCTCGCGCGATTGATCGATAGTATCCGCCTGGGTATCGCCATCGACGAAGGTCATGGCGTCACGGCCTTGCTGGCCAGCGGCAGTGGCACCGTGAATCGTCCGACCATCGCGAACTGAGCAGGAAGCAGCACTATGCACACCATGGAAGGCAGCAGCGGTGGCCTGCTAACGGGCCCGAGTCCGCTCCCCTTGCTCGATGGCCTGGAGGCGACGGATCCGCCGCCTACCCCACGTCCGTCGCTGTACCAGCTTACCTGTGCCCGTCTTGACGAGCAGCTGGCGCCGCTCAAGGTGTGGCCAACCCTGCCGGATCGTACCGGACGCTTTTCCTTTACCGTACTGGACCGCTGCGGACGCATCCTCCATCGCTCGCCGACCTTGCGTCAGGCGTTGTATCGGGAAGATGAACTGCTCAATGGTGTGATCGCCAATGCGCGGCTGGCTGCCGTGCAAGCCGGACAGGGCTTTCCGTCCTGGGGTGTGGTGGACGTCGCCTGCCCCATGTATGAGTTGCCTGCCACTCAGCTACCCTGTGCGGGATGCCGGCTGCTGAAGTGCAAGAGCTGAGAGAAAAGTTGCGGCTGGAATGCTAACTGCTTGTTTGTCATCTTTATTTAATCTTCAACGTTCGAGACCAACGAATGCCAAGGCATCCGTACTGCAAGTCTCGCGCTGAAGCTTTCTGAGCCGAGGCGTTACTCGGAATATCTCAGCATGTTGGCGCCCGTGGCCCGCAGCACCGCCATGGATTGCGGCGCCAGCGCGCCGGCCCGTAGCGACACGTCCTTGCGAACCTCGTCGATTACCGTTTTCAGCAGTTGGCTCTCGCCCAGTTGCCGGGCGCTGACCACCCGGTTCACTCGCGCGTCGTCGCACTGCTGATCCTGCACCGTCAGCACAATACTGCCGTCAGGGCGAGGCGCCGTGACCGAGCATTTATAAGTACTGAAAGCGGCAGTCAGTCTATCTATGGCGTTTTCCATTCTTCCCCCTCTTATTTGTCTAGAAGTGCATGGACGATCAAATACGACGCAACTGACAGTGATAGAAACAGCAAAGTTCTAGCCTTCTACTTGAATAAGACCCGCAATGGCGCTAGTGACCGAATTTGTGAGCCAGCTCTTCTAATTGGGTTTTGCTGCGGAACTTTCAGCGCAGCGAAATCGATAAGGTATGACCATTCGTCCGTCTTGCCGGTCGTTGGGCGTCTTGCCTCCCGACCCTATAAAGGCGCTGGCAGAGCGCCAAGGCGGCCCTGACCGGTGGAACCTTTGCTTCCGGCGCTCACTCGAAAGGGCTGAAACGGATACCCATCGCCTATCAGGAGCGCGCCATGAACGACAAAATCCCTCCCGTGATCAAAGACGAGCTTGCCGCTGACATCGATGAGCAGGCACACAAGCAGAACGCTGACCGGGTCCGTCGTCATCTGGGCGAAGCCGAGCAGGCACTGACCGACGAATTCCACACCCTGCTGGCAGACGCCGAGCAGCTGCTCAAGCACACCGCCAGCATGGCCGGTGAGCAGGCAGACGAACTGCGTGCCAAGCTGAGCTCGAGCCTGGAACGCTCCCGCGATGTGCTCAAGACCAAGCAGGACGACCTCTATCGCCAGGGCGTCGCGGCCAAGGAAACCACCGAGGAATACGTGGTCGACAATCCCTTCAAGGCCCTCGGCATCGCTGCTGGCGTCGGCTTCCTGATCGGCCTGCTGGCCTCGCGCCGCTAAGCCTGGGGGACTGCCATGGACACCTCCTCTCCTCCACGGGAGCTTCCTGACGAGGCGCCCAAGCCATCGGTCAAGCGCCTCGCCGGCGCAGTGGTTGGCCTGCTGCAGAGTCACCTGGAACTGCTGGGCATCGAGGTTCAGGAAGAGAAGGTCCGTACCTTCCAGCTGTTTCTGTTTACCGGCCTGAGCCTGATCTTCGGCTTGCTGGTGCTGGTCGGCGTCTCGGCAGCGGTCATCATCGCCTTCTGGGATACCTACCGCATGGCCGCCACGCTGGGCCTGTGCGCCTTCTATGCGGTGGCACTGGTGATCTGCATCCTGCGGGCCCTGAGCCTGGTCAAGGGTGCGGCGCCCTTCCATGCTACCCTGGAAGAACTCAACCGCAACCGGGAGCGCCTACTGCCATGAACCAGCCGCTTACCTCTGCCACCAGCCAGGCGAAGCGCAAGGAACTGGTCCGGCTGCGCATGGAGATGTATCGCCAGCAGCTGATCTACAACGCCCAGCCCCTGCACAACCCCATCAGTCTCATCGGTGACCTGGTGCGACCGAACCGGGACAGGGTGGCCAGCTCGGCGAAGAAGCCGCTGATGCTGGGTGCCACGGTGTTCCTGTCGCTGTTCGGCAAACGCCTGGGCGCGGTGGGTCGACTGGCCCGCATCGGCCTGGCGCTCTACCCGATCGTCAACCGCTTGCAGAGTCGCCATCGCGAGCAGGCTGACCAGCCGCTGCCGCCGCCCCGCTAGGGGCGTTATGAAGAATGGCTCCTTCGGGAGCCATTCTGTCATCTGGCACCCTTATCGCATGGCTAAGCTGAACGCTCCGCCTACGATAAGGATAGCCCTGTGTTTTCTGGCCAGCCCACTGCCTTCTTCCAACCTTTCATCGACACCGCGACCGGGCGCATCGCCGGCGTCGAAGCCCTGGGCCGTCTGCGTCAGGCCGATGGCCGCCACGCCTCCGTCGGCCCCCTGTTCGCCGATCCCGCCACCCCGACCGCGGAACTGCTGCAGCTTGATCGTACCCTCAGGGACGAGGCGCTGCGGTGCTTCGCCGGCGCGCCGGCTGACTGGTTTCTCAGCCTCAACCTCTCGCCGCGCTGGATCAGCCAGCTGGACGCAGGCGTCGAGTTACCCAGTCTGGCGCAGCTGCAGCGTTCCGGTATCGACCCGACGCGGATCGTCTACGAGATCACTGAGGCGGCCGGCGATCTGCCGAGCCTGACCCAGGCCGTCGTCCGCTACCGCGAACTCGGCATCCGCATCGCCATCGACGATTTCGGTTCCGGCTATTCGCAACTGGATCGGGTGCTGGATCTGCAGCCGGATATCCTCAAGCTGGACATGCGGCTGTTCCAGGCCGCCGCGCGAGGTGGCCCCCGGGGCGACGCGGTCAAGGCGCTGGCGCAGATGGCCGAAAAGACCGGCTGCTGGCTGATCGCCGAGGGCGTCGAGACCGAGACCGAACTCGACTTCGCCCTGGAATGCGGTGCCCGCTACGTGCAGGGCTTCCTCTTCGCCGAGGCCACCGCCGAACTGGGCGCAAGCGACAGCCATCAGCAACGCTTCGCCGCCCTGCGCAGCCGCTTCGTCGATGGCAAGCTGGCCCAGCAGACGCGGTTACTGGAGCTGCGCCAGCAACTGGCCGAATTCGTCACCCAGCTTAGGCCCTGGGCGGAACACGGCGGTCCCCTGAGTGCCCTGCCCGATCCCCAGGCCTTTCCCGGGCTGCTGCGCATCTACCAGTGCGACCGCACCGGCACCCAGATCACCCCTAATCTGGAGTGGAACGGCATGTTCTGGCGCGAGAATCGCCGCTACCTCAATCACAACTGGTCCTGGCGCCCCTACTTCTACGCCCTGCTGGCCGAAGGCTGGAACGAGCGCCGCCTGGCGCTTTCGACGGTCTATCGCGATGCCACCACCAACCAGTACTGCCTGACCGCCAGCCAGTTCCTGGAAAGCGGTCAGCGCCTGCTGCTGATCGACCTGGATGCCAGTCAATTGCCGGGCTTTGCCAACTGAGCGGTGATGATCGTATGTTGCCGAGGTCAGAACGCAGAGGCGCCGCACGGCAACCGGCGGCGCTCCCCTTATCGGTGATAGCTCGAGGACGGCCTTGGACTGGCAGACACTTCTTATCCGCGAACGGTTGGGCAAACCCCTGCACAGCCCGGATGAACTGGGGCGCAGCCCCTTTCACAAGGACCACGACCGCATCATCTTTTCCGGCGCCTTCCGCCGGCTGGGGCGCAAGACCCAGGTTCATCCCGTCACCAGCAACGATCACATCCATACCCGCCTGACCCACAGCCTGGAAGTCAGCTGCGTCGGCCGCTCCCTGGGCATGCGCGTGGGCGAGAGCCTGAGGGGCGCCCTGCCCGACTGGTGCGACCCGAGCGACCTCGGCATGGTGGTGCAGTCGGCCTGCCTCGCCCACGACATCGGCAATCCGCCCTTCGGCCACTCCGGCGAAGACGCCATCCGCTACTGGTTCACCCAGGCCGCCGGCCGCGGCTGGCTGGACGACATGAGCGAGGCGGAGCGCCAGGACTTCCTGCATTTCGAAGGCAACGCCCAGGGCTTCCGGGTGCTGACCCAGCTCGAATACCACCAGTTCGACGGCGGCACCCGCCTGACCTACGCCACCCTCGGCACCTATCTCAAGTATCCCTGGACCTCGCGCTATGCCGCAGCGCCCGGGTACAAGAAGCACAAGTTCGGCTGCTACCAGAGCGAGCTGCCGCTGCTGGAACAGATCGCCGAGAAACTCGAACTGCCGCTGCTGGGCCCGGAGCGCTGGGCCCGGCATCCCCTGGTCTACCTGATGGAGGCCGCCGACGACATCTGTTACGGGCTGATCGATCTGGAAGACGGGCTGGAGATGGAGCTGCTGGACTATGCCGAGGTGGAGGCGCTGCTGCTGGGCCTGGTCGGCGACGACCTGCCGGAAACCTATCGGCAACTCGGCCCCAAGGATTCGCGGCGGCGCAAGCTGGCCATCCTGCGCGGCAAGGCCATCGAGCACCTGACCAACGCCACCGCCCGCGCCTTCGTCGACCAGCAGGACGCCCTGCTCGCCGGCACCCTGGGCGATGACCTGGTCGAGCACATGGCCGGTCCGGCCAAGCTCTGCGTGCAGCGGGCCAAGGCCCTGGCCCGGGAAAAGATCTTTCACGACAAGCGCAAGACCCTGCACGAGATCGGCGCCTACACCACCCTGGAGATCCTGCTCAACGCCTTCTGTGGCGCCGCCCTGGAGCAGCACCGCGGGCGTGAGCCGTCGTTCAAGAGCCGCCGTATCCTCGACCTGCTGGGCAATAGCGCGCCGGATCCTTCCTGGACCCTGCACCAGGCCTTCATGCGGGTGATCGATTTCATCGCCGGCATGACCGACAGCTACGCCACCGCCATGGCGGCCGAAATGACCGGGCGTTCCAACCCGGTCTAAGGAGCGCCACGATGGCCACCGTACCCCGTACGCGCAAGGGCCCAGGCAGTCGCTGGCTGGCCGCCCAGGGCTGGAAGGCCTTTCCCTTCCAGCGCGAGGTGGCCAAGGCCATCGCCGCCGGGGAGTCCGGCCTGCTGCACGCCACCACCGGCTCCGGCAAGACCTACGCGGTCTGGTTGGCCGCCCTGGATGCCTTCGTGGCGCCCAAGCCGATCACCGCCAAAGGCCTGCCCAGCAAGCGCAAACAGGCGCCACCGCCGCTCACCGTGCTCTGGCTGACGCCCATGCGCGCCCTGGCGGCGGACACCCTGCGCGCCCTGGAGCGGCCGGTGCTCGACGAAGAACTGGAATGGACCCTGGGCCTGCGCACCGGCGATACCGGCAGCAGCGAGCGCGCCCGGCAGAATCGCCGCCTGCCGACGGCCCTGGTTGCCACGCCGGAGAGCCTGTCGCTGTTGCTGTCCCGTGAGGACGCCCAGGAAGCCCTGGGCCAGGTTCGCCTGGTGGTCATCGACGAATGGCACGAATTGCTCGGCAACAAGCGCGGCACCCAGACGCAACTCGCCCTGGCCCGCCTGCGGCGCTGGAATCCCGGGCTGCAGACCTGGGGTCTGTCGGCCACCCTGGGCAATCAGGCCCATGCGCTGGACGTGCTGCTGGCCGGTGCCCCGGGCCAGCTCGTCCAGGGTCGGCAGGACAAGCGCCTGCAGGTGGACACCCTGCTGCCCGAAGGCGGCGTCGAGCGCTTCGCCTGGGCCGGGCACCTGGGCATGCGGCTGCTGCAGCAGGTGATCCGCGAACTGGAAGACAGCCCCACCACCCTGGTCTTCACCAACACCCGCGCCCAGACCGAACTCTGGTACCAGGCCCTGCTGCAGGCGCGCCCGGACTGGGCCGGTCTGATCGCCCTGCACCATGGCTCCATCGAGAAGCAGGCCCGCGAATGGGTGGAGGCCGGGCTCAAGAATGGTCAGCTCAAGGCGGTGATCTGCACCTCCAGCCTCGACCTCGGGGTGGATTTCCTGCCGGTGGAGCGGGTGTTGCAGATCGGCTCGCCCAAGAGCATCGCTCGCCTGCTGCAACGCGCCGGCCGCAGCGGCCATGCCCCGGGCCGTGCCTCGCGGGCGACCCTGGTGCCCACCTACAGCCTCGACCTGCTGGATGCGGCCGCTACCCGCCGTGCCATCACCGCGGGCGAGATCGAGGCGCGCACCGCCCCGGTCAAGCCCCTGGATGTCCTGGTGCAGCATCTGGTGACCGTCGCCCTGGGCGGCGGCTTCGAACCGGACGACCTGCTACCGGAGATCCGCAGCGCCTGGGCGTATCGCCACCTCAGCGAAGGCGAATGGATCTGGGCGCTGGCCTTCGTTCGCAACGGGGGCGCCTCGCTGTCGGCCTATCCGGACTATCGCCGGGCCGAGCCCGATGCCGAGGGCATCTGGCGGGTGCCCGACAAGCAGTTGGCCAAGCGGCATCGGCTGGGTATTGGCACCATCGTCAGCGAGACCAGCCTCAATGTGCAATTCTGGTCCAAGGGCGGCGGCGGCAATCGCCTGGGCAATATCGAGGAAGGCTTCATCGCCCGGCTGCGGCCCGGCGATCACTTTCTCTTCGCCGGTCGTACCCTGGAACTGGTGCGGGTGGAAAACATGACGGTGTACGTGCGCCGTGCCAGCGGGCGCAAGGCCGCCATCCCGCGCTGGAGCGGCAGTCGCATGCCGCTCTCGGACACCCTCGCCCAGCAAGTGCTGGCCCTGCTCGAAGACGCCGAGGCCCAGCGTTACGAAAGCCCGGAAATGCGCCTGCTGCAACCGCTGCTGGATGTCCAGCGGCAGTGGTCGGCACTGCCCAGCGCCCATTACCTGCTCGCCGAGACCCTGGAATCCCGCGAAGGCTCGCACCTGTTCCTCTATCCCTTCGCCGGCCGCCATGCCCATCTGGGGCTGGCCAGCCTGCTGGCCTGGCGCCTGGCGCAGAGGAGACCCTGCACCTTTTCCATCGCCGTCAACGACTACGGCCTGGAACTGGTCTCACCGGTCAGCCTGGACTGGCAGGAGCTACTCGATGCCAGCCTCTTCACCACCGACAACCTGGTCAGCGATACCCTCGCCAGTCTCAACGCCGCCGAACTCGCCCAGCGCCGGTTTCGCGAGATCGCCCGCATCTCGGGGCTGATCTTTTCCGGCTATCCGGGGGCGCACAAGAGCAACCGCCAGTTGCAGGCCAGCAGCAGTCTCTTCTATCAGGTCTTTCGCCAGTACGACCCGGACAACCTGCTGCTCGGCCAGGCCCAGACCGAAGTCCTGCGCCAGGAACTCGATGCCGATCGCCTGCAGCAGACCCTGACGCGGACCGGTGCCCTGCCCCTGCGCCTGGTGAACCTGGACCATCCCTCGCCCTTCGCGCTGCCCCTCATGGTCGAGCGGTTGCGCGAGAGCCTGAGTTCGGAAAAACTGGCCGACCGCATCACCCGCCTGGTCGGCGATCTGGAACGCGAAGCCGGGCCGGACGAGCGAGCACGCGCCTTCGATCCCGAATCCCTGGTGCAACCCAGCCATGACAGCGATCTGACGCCCCGCCGTGGCGCTACTGCGCGGCGTCCTCGCGTACAGAAATCCGGTCGTCCTCGATAACGATCCGGCCCTGGCGATAGAGATGGCCGATGGCCTTCTTGAAGTTGCCCTTGCTGACGCCGAACAGCTGGTGGATCAGGGCTGGCGGACTGCTGTCGCTGAGCTCCAGCACCCCGCCGCGCGCCTTGGCCAGGGCGATGATCTGCTCGGCGAGATCGGCGCCCGCCGCGGCTCCCTGGGCCTGCAGGGTCAGGCTGATCTTGCCGTCCGCGCGGATCTCGCGAATGAAGCCGCGCTCGCGTTGCCCCAGGCGCAGCGGCTTGAAGGCCTCGTTGCGATGCACCAGGCCCCAGTGCTTGTTGTCGACGATCACCTTGTAGCCGAGGTCGGTCTGCTCGACCACCAGCAGCGGCACCGGCTGGCCGACCTTGTAGCGCGGCGGATCGCGATCCAGGTAGCGATCCAGGCGTGCGGTGGCGACGATCCGCCGGGTGCGGGCATCCAGGTGCACGTGTACCACGCAATGGTCACCGACCTGCAGCGGACGCTTCTCTTCGGAGTGCGGCAGCAGCAGATCCTTGGGCAGACCCCAGTCGAGGAAGATCCCTACCCGGCCGACTTCCACCACCCGCAGGCTGGCGAAGCCGCCGACCTGCACCTTCGGCTTCTCGGTGGTGGCGATCAGGCGGTCTTCGCTGTCCAGATAGAGGAAGACGTTGAGCCAGTCGCCTTCGGCGCAGGGTTCGTCACGCGGCGCATAGCGACGCGGCAGCAGCACCTCGCCGTCGTTGCCGGCATCCAGGAACAGACCGATGGGGGTGTTGCGCAAAATCTGCAAGCTGTTGAAGCGACCCAGCAAGGCCATGAATGGAGACTCCTGTAGAAAGCGGTCCATTTTACCGCGATCATCAGGACCGCTGCTTGATCGCTGGCCTGCATCGTCGAGAAGGTCGCTCGGCGGCATGCGCAGCGCTAATGGCGGCAAGGCAGTGCTCGTGTGACGAACCTCGAGCTGACCTGACTCCATCCCCCCATAGCTCGGCGCCATGAGTTGCCGAAGACACAGCCGTAGGGCCGGAGCATCATGCTATTGGCGGCTGCTTGCGGCTTGGAACCGCTGGCTGAAGGGAAGTAGCCCACGCTTGCGCGCGAGGTGTGCGCCCACGGCTTCGGGTCGAATCCAGTAACCGCCTGACTCAGGCGGTCAGGCAGTCAGCTGCGAGTGGAATCTCTATGAAGAGGCCAACCGTATCAGCCTCAACGCGCATCGCCGCCACGACCGTATTCAACAGGAACGGATTGGTAGCCTGCTCGTTGGTCACTATGCGCTGGGTCAGCTTGATCGCCTGGTGGGCGTGGTACACCGCTATCAGTATCTCATTGAGGTTCAGGCGACGAAGCTCGACGCGGTATCCGGCGAGGCCATGGCCCAGTGCGCGTCCTGCGCTTTCCAGTCCGTTTTTCACAGTAGATCCTTGGACCCTTGCGGTCCGGGGTAATAATTCGAACGAGATAATAGCACCTAGCCACCACCCGAATTGAGTAGGTCATCACCGTTTCGACACCACTGGCCTAGGAGACCCGCCACGCCAGGCTAAGCCCCTGCCCGCAACGGCTGCGCATCGCTTCGCCCGACCACGGAGTACTCTGCCTGGACACCAACTGGCGACCTCTCGGCGCTCAGGACCAGGGTGCCGACCTGCAACGAGGTTCAAAGGAGCCTGCAGGGAGCGCATAGGCTCCTGAAAAACCTGCAGAACCATCAGATGCGCATGACCGCTTGCCGAACTCGACCTACTGCCCTGGGTCGCGCTCCCCAGCACCCTCCGTTCGGAAAACGATTCAGCACGGATCGCGGCTCGCAGTCGACAGGGCCAGGCCCGGGACCGCGCTCGGCGCTCCCTCCGCCAACAGCCGTTTACCTGCGCCAGCTACCGCTTCGACCATGGTCGGTAAAGTCAACGTCGGGCAGCTCAAAGGTCTTGTTTTGCGCAAGCCAGTCTGAGACCATCCATCGCTGTCAGGTGAGGCTGTCTCTACAAAGCGGCTCACCTGTCGAGAACCTGGAGTACATCAGGGCCAGCTTTCGCGGCATGGGTTTCTCCTCGTTTCAAAACTGTCGTCCTTTGGACAACAACGTCATCTTATTCAAGGAGAAATCCATGTCTACTCGCCAAACTGGCACCGTCAAGTGGTTCAACGACGAGAAAGGCTTCGGCTTCATCACCCCCCAGAGCGGTCCGGACGTGTTCGTTCACTACCGTTCCATTCAGGGTAACGGCTTCAAGAGCCTGCAAGAAGGCCAGGCTGTTTCCTTCCTGGTCGTGCAAGGCCAGAAAGGCCTGCAGGCTGATGAGGTGCAGGTGATCTAATCACCCGCCTTCTCGAAAAAGCCCAACCCCCGGTTGGGCTTTTTTTTGCGCGAACGTTGGCCCCTGCCAGCTCTCGCTATCGCCACCTAGGGATGAGGTGCGTTTCATGAAGACTCTCGCTGCCCTGCTCTGCCTGCTTCTGCTCGCCGGTTGCGCCGCCTTTCCCGGTGACGAACTCTCTTCCCAGCCATTCCGCACGTCCCTGAGCGCGCCACCACAGCGCCCCAATGTGCTGGTGGAATTCAATTTCTATCGTGGCACTGTCGAGGACGCCAAGGATGCGACGTCGATCGCGGTCGCCCGTGAAGGCCTGAAGCCCCGGCTGCGCGAGATCCTGGCAGACTCCGGGCTGTTCGACCGCATCACCCTGGTGCCGGAACCCGGCAGACCCGACGACGCCCTGCTGCGCCTCAAGCTCTACAACAGCACCTCCTACGCCGCCGCCATCGCCAGTGGCCTGATCACCGGCGCCACCTTCTTTCTCGTCCCGGGAACCGCCAAGGACGACTATGTGCTGACCGCCGAATGGATCGCGCCGGGAAGCGGACCGTCCACCCGCGTGCGCAACGCCAGCTCGGTGCGCACCTGGATGGGGGTGTGGTTCCTGCCCCTGGCGGCCAGCCATCAGGCCGGGACCGCCATCGAGGAATCCTTCGCCCGCCAGGTCAACGAAGCCTTGCGCCAGCTGCAGGACGCCGGCGCGTTCGCTGACCACTCCTCGCCCCAGGGGAACGGCGAATCGCCTGCGCCGGTCACACCTTGACCGGTAATCACGTAGACGAGGATCCCATGGCCGAAGAAAAGCGCAAAGCCGACGAACGCGAACTGCCCAAGGACGAAAAGCCCCTGCGCACCGAGCACGCCAAGACCGACGACGGGCGCGATCCGCCTTCGCCAAACAGTCCGGACCGTACCAAGGACGCCACCGGCTACAACTGATCCCATCCTTTCCAGAAACGACCGCTGCGGCGGTCGTTTCTTTATCCGCGCCCTGCCCCTTGGGGTTGGCTCGTCCCTCCCTCCTTACTGCATAATGCCCACACTCCGACGTCTATCGGCCCCTTTTCTCTTCAACTAGGCCGATACCCTGCCAAGGTGTGTGTCCCGATGCGAAAGACCTTCCGATCTATGGGCCTGCTGCTGAGCTGCTGCGCCCTGGGCTTTTCCCTGCCCGTCAGTGCCGATACCTCCTACCTGCCGCCGCGAATCGAAAAGGCGATGCAGACCAACAAGATTCCCGGCAGCGACCTGTCGCTGGTGATGCTGCCCCTCGATGGCCCGGGCGAGAACGACTACTACAATGCCGACGTCTCGGTGAATCCGGCCTCGACCATGAAGCTGATCACCACCTTTGCCGCCCTGGAATTGCTGGGTCCCACCTACCAGTGGAAGACCGAGTTCTATACCGACGGCACGCTCAAGGACGGCATCCTCAACGGCAACCTCTATCTCAAGGGCGGCGGTGATCCCAAGCTGAACATGGAGCGGCTGTGGCTGCTCATGCGTGATCTGCGCGCCAATGGCGTGCTGGAAGTCACCGGTGACCTGGTGCTGGATCGCGGTCGCTTCGTGAAACCCAATCTGCCGGCCTTCAACGACGATGGCGAAGACGAGAACAAGACCTTCCTGGTCGGTCCGGACTCGCTGCTGGTCAATCTCAAGTCGGTGCGCATGGTGGTCCGCTCGGCCGATGGCCGGGTCAGCGTGTCCATGGATCCGCCGCTGACCAACGTCAACATCGACAACCAGATGCGCGCCACTGGCAAGAGCGGCTGCCCGGCCTGGCCGGAAGTGCGCTTCAATCCGGTGCCTCAGGCCGATGGCAGTACCAGCCTCATCGTCAGCGGCCAGTTGCCGGACGGCTGCAACGCTCAGAGCTATCTGTCGCTGCTCGATCACCCGGCCTATACCGCCGGCGCGGTCCGGGCTATCTGGCAGGAGCTGGGCGGCAGCATCAAGGGCCGTACCCGTGAGGGCAGTGTGCCACGCAATGCCGAGCTGCTCGCCCGGGCCTTCTCGCCGGATGTGGTGGAGATCATTCGCGACATCAACAAGTACAGCAACAACACCATGGCCCAGCAGCTGTTCCTCTCCATCGGGGCGCAATTCCGCACCTCGGCGGATGCCGACGACAGCAAGGCGGCGCTGCGGGTCATCCGCTCGTGGCTGGCGCGCAAGGGCATCAATGCCAGTCACCTGATCATGGAGAACGGCTCCGGTCTGTCCCGGACCGAGCGGGTCAGTGCCCGGGAGATGGCAGAGATCCTGCGCGCCGCCTGGCAGAGTCCCTACGGCCCGGAGTTCATCTCTTCACTGCCGCTGGCCGGCATGGACGGCACCCTGCGCAAGCGCATGAAGAATTCACCGCTGACCGGCCAGGCCCACATGAAGACCGGCACCCTGAACAATGTACGGGCCCTGGCGGGCTTCGTCCGGGACGCCAACGCGCGCAACTGGGTGGTGGTCGCCATCCTCAACAGCGGCCGCCCCTGGGGGGCTTCGTCGATCCTGGACGAGGTGGTGCTGGACCTCTATCAACGCACCCGCCAGGATGGCGCGGCCGCCAACTGACGCGCAAAACAAAACCGGCGTCTGCTCGCGCAGACGCCGGTTTTGTTTACCACACTCGGCAAGGCAGGCCGGAGAGCCGACGTTACCGCGCTGCACCGCATTGGGCAAGAACTTTGTCCGACGCACTCTTGTGGGGCATTTTCAGACCTTGGACAGGCTAGATCATGCCGAGCAAGAGCAGTACCAGCAGGACGACCAGGATGGCGCCCACGATACCGGACGGGCCATAGCCCCAGCTGCGCGAATGCGGGAATACCGGAAGTCCGCCGATGAGCAGGACCAGCAGCACCAGAACCAGGATGGTCGAGAGAGTCATCTGCCATTCTCCATGAAGGCCAGGGGTCGACCGTCGCCGTAACAGCTTGATACGGAGCAACGGGCCTATTCCATGGACCCGCGCCAGCGACGGAAAATCCCGACGTCGTCAGCTAAGCCTGGCTGCCCATGCCAAGTCGGCGTTTTTACGCCCAAAAGAAAGCCCGGATCAGGGATCCGGGCCTGGTCTTGTCGCAGATATCTGTCAGTGCGAGACGGCGCCGCTGGCACCCAGACCGGTCTGGGATCTGACGAACTGCGGATAGAAGCGCGCACGCTCTTCTTCGCCAGCCGCCGACTTGTCGGTGATGGAGAAGAACCAGATACCGATGAAGGCCACGGCGATGGAGAACAGCGCCGGGTATTCATAGGGGTAGATCGGCTTGGCATGACCGAGGATTGTCACCCAGATGGTCGGGCCGAGCACCATCAGGGCCACTGCGGTGAACAGGCCGAGCCAGCCACCGATCATGGCGCCCCGGGTGGTCAGCCGCTTCCAGTACATCGAAAGCAGCAGGATGGGGAAGTTGCAGCTGGCGGCGATGGAGAACGCCAGGCCCACCATGAAGGCGATGTTCTGCTTCTCGAAGAGAATGCCCAGAGCGATGGCGACCACGCCCAGCGCCACGGTGGTCATCTTGGAGACGCGGATCTCGTCCTTCTCGTTGGCCTTGCCCTGCTTGATCACGCTGGCGTAGAGGTCATGGGAGACCGCCGAAGCGCCGGCCAGGGTCAGACCGGCGACCACCGCCAGGATGGTGGCGAAGGCCACCGCCGAGATGAAGCCCAGGAAGATGCTGCCACCCACGGCGTTGGCCAGGTGCACCGCGGCCATGTTGTTGCCACCCAGCAGGGCGCCGGCAGCGTCCTTGAAGGCCGGGTTGGTGCTGACAAGCAGGATGGCGCCAAAGCCGATGATGAAGGTCAGGATGTAGAAGTAGCCGATGAAGCCGGTGGCGTAGAACACGCTCTTGCGGGCTTCCTTGGCGTCGCTCACGGTGAAGAAGCGCATCAGGATGTGCGGCAGGCCGGCGGTGCCGAACATCAGCGCCAGACCCAGGGAGAAGGCCGAGATCGGATCCTTCACCAGACCGCCGGGACTCATGATGGCCTCGCCTTTCGGGTGCACGGCGATGGCTTCGGCGAACAGGCGGTTGAAGTCGAAGCAGACGTGCTTCATCACCATGAAGGCCATGAAGCTGGCTCCGGACAGCAGCAGCACCGCCTTGATGATCTGTACCCAGGTGGTGGCCAGCATGCCGCCGAAGAGCACATAGAGCACCATCAGGATGCCCACCAGCACCACGGCGATGCTGTAGTCCAGGCCGAACAGCAGCTGGATCAGCTTGCCGGCACCCACCATCTGGGCGATCAGGTAGAGGGCGACCACCACCAACGACCCGCAGGCGGACAGGGTACGGATGTCCTTCTGCTTGAGGCGATAGGAGGCCACGTCGGCGAAGGTGTACTTGCCCAGGTTGCGCAGGCGCTCGGCGATCAGGAACAGGATGATCGGCCAGCCCACCAGGAAGCCGATGGAGTAGATCAGGCCGTCGTAGCCGGAGGTGAACACCAGGGCGGAAATGCCCAGGAAGGAGGCGGCCGACATGTAGTCACCGGCGATCGCCAGGCCGTTCTGGAAACCGGTGATGCGTCCGCCGGCGGCATAGTAGTCCGCGGCGGAGCGATTGCGTTTCGAGGCCCAGTAGGTGATGCCCAGGGTGGCGCCGACGAAGGCCACGAACATCAGGATGGCGGAGACGTTCAGGGGCTGGCGCTGGACCGCGCCGCTGATGGCATCGGCGGCCCAGAGCGAAGGCGAGAGGGCCAGCAGCGCGGCGGCCAGGGAAAGACGTCTCATGGCTGCACCTCCCGGAGGATTTCCGCGTTGAGCCGATCGAATTCGCCATTGGCCCGGCGCACATAGATGCCGGTCAGGACGAAGGCCGAAAGGATCAGACCGACGCCCAGGGGAATGCCCCAGGTCATGGCGGTCTCCGCATGGATACGGGTGCCGAGGACCTTGGGGGCGAAGGCGATCAGGAGGATGAAGGCGGAATAGAGTCCGAGCATGATGGCCGAAAGCGTCCAGGCGAATCGCCCGCGTTTCGCCACCAGTTCCTGGAAACGCGGACTGGCTTCAATCCGCCGGTAGGTGCTGTCATTCATTATTGTTGTTCCTTACAGCATGACGGGAGCGTCGAGCTCTACTCTAGGCCCGCCCGGTAAGGCTTCCAGACGACTTTAGTCGTACTGAAAAGTACCTGCGCTCGGCCATGCTGCGTTGGAAATTCGCTCGGAATGCTCATTTACCACTCGTAAACTCGAGCGCGAGCCCGGTCCGCTTCCTTGCGAATTTCCGCCTTGCCTGGCCTTCGCTCGGCGACTTTTCAGCCAAATTCAAGGCTTTCAGTAATCCCAGAGCCGACGCCAGCCCTGCAGCGGGTGGTGCCCCTCGCCATCGACGACGGAAACGCTCGCCGTCATCCCCGCGCTGAGGTGGATATCCGCCGGTACGTCGAGCAGTTCGATGCGCACCGGAATGCGCTGCGCCAGGCGCACCCAGTTGAAAGTCGGCTCGACGTTGGCCAGCAACTGGGCATCGTTGGCCGCATTGCGATCGGTGATGCCGCTGCTGATGCTCGCCACCCGCCCCTGCAGGGGCGCTGCCTGGTTCATCAGGCGCACCCGTACCGCGGCGCCGGGATGGATATGGCGGATCTTGGTCTCCTCGAAATAGGCCATGACGTAGAAGGAACGGGTATCCACCAGCGCCATCACCGCCTGGCCGGTCTGCACATAGTTGCCCTCGGCGAATCTGAAGTTGGTGATCCGCCCTTCCCGCGGCGCCAGCACCCGGCTGCGATCCAGGTTGATCTGGGCCAGGTTCACGTCGCTCAGGGCTTCCTGGTACTGGCTGCGGGCGACCGCCACGTTGACCTGGGCGGTCTCGCGGTCCTCCGCGCTGATGGCACTGGTACCCAGGCATTGGCGCCGGGCCGCCTCGCTTTCGCGTAGACGCAGTTGCTGCTGGCGCGTCTCGGCCACCGCCTTGGCATGGTCGAGATTGGCCTGATAGCGCTGCTGGTCGATCTGCAGGAGCAGGTCGCCGCGCTTCACCAGCTGGTTGTCCGTCACTGCCAGGCGCGTCACCCAGCCCGACACATCGGGCGCCACCACCACCACGTCGGCCCGTACCCGCGCATCGCGGGTCCAGGGAGTGTAGAGATAGAAATGCCACGGCCAGGTGCCGGCCAGGATGGCGAGCAGTACCACGCTCAAGGTTATCGCCACACGCAGGGTCTTGTGCATCGCCTTGGGGATCCTCTTGTCAGGGGGCTCAGGTGGCCAGGACAGCGACGAGGCCGGCCAGCCAGAGCACGAACAGCGCACAGCCGAACAGGGCGCTGTGCCACAGATGGCGGCCGAGGCCGCTGCGCTGCAGCAGCCACAGCGACAGCGCCGTCAGCAGCAGCGCCAGAACGCCATAGACGAACAGCGGCCCCAGATAGACCCCGCCGATGGCCCATCCATGCAGATTCATCCGCGCCCTCCTCCGCTACCGCTTTCAGACAACAGCCACGCCAGGTCTGCTGGAGCTGGCCGATGGCGCCGCGCGCCAGGCGATGCGGTTCATCGTCGGGGGCCTGGCCCAGCGCCACGCGCAGGCGCTGGGCTGCCGTGTCCAGCGCGTCCGGCCGCAGGTCATCGAAGCCGACCGCCAGTTGCTCGGCGAAACGCCCGAGAAAGGCATCCCGCGCCCGTGCCACTTCGCCCTGGGCACCTGCCAGGCAGGCGCGCAGGTGCAGCAGCTCGTTGCCCAGATCAAGCGCCAGCAGGCCCTGCTCCCAACGGCCGCGTTCGCTGGCCGACAACTGCTCGATATGCCGCGCCAGCAGCAACAGGCGATCCGCCATCCGCCCGCCGAACCAGGTCTCGGCATTGGCCAGGGGTACCGTGGTCAGCCGCTGCAGGTCGTGGGTGGTGGCCTCGAGGATCCGGCGACTGGTGCGCCGCGGCGTGCGCAGACTGATCAGGCGGAACATGAGCACGGCCGCACCGACGCTGATCAGCAGACTCTGCAGCTGGTTGAGCAAGGCGCCCATCTCCACCTGGCCGTGGTTGCTGGGCGAGACCAGCACCAGCAGATGGATGGCGAAGGCCGTCGCTGTCCCCACCACGCTGGGAGGCCCGGCCATCCCCAGGGCGGCAAAGAACAGCGGCACCCCCAGCACCAGGCACAGCAGCGGATAGCCGCTGATCTGCGGCAGCAGCACCTGGCTGATCAGGATGGCGACCGGCGCCGCATAGAGAATGCCCCGCAGGAAACCGAGGCCGATGGCGGCGGCGTTGTCGCGATTGGCGAACAGGCTGCAGATGACGCCGGCCATCAGCATGGCGCCTGGCGCGGACGGCCAGGCGCTGGCCAGCCAGAACACCCCCACGGCCAGCAACGCACAGGCGCTGCGCAGGCCATAGAGCAGCGCCGTCTGGACATCGCGATGGCGGGCCAGCGCCGAGGGCGCCACGGCGCTGAGCCGGGCCGTATGGACGCTGTCCAGGGCGCGACCGGCGAGCAGGATCTTGTCCAGCAGGATGGCGAAACGGGCCAGCAGGTAGCGCTGGTCGTTGTCGAGTTGCGGCGAGGCGCCGGCAGCCTCTCGCAGACGCTGCAGGAGGGCTTCCAGGGCCGGAGCCTGGGGATCGGCCAGGGTCGTGAGCAGTTCGTCGCGCCAGGGCTGCAGGACGGCCCTCCGCGGCTCGTCCAGGCCACGCCACTGGCGCATGGCGCCGCGAGCGGTCCGCAACAGGCTGAGCAGGTCCCGCGACAGCAGCCGCAACGCCCTGGCGCGCTGCCGGCCGCGCTGGCCTTCGAACCAGGCGTGATCGCGCTGGGCATCCACCGCCACCACCTGACCGAGCATGGCCAGCAGCCCCTGGGTGGCATCCTGGGCCTCGGCCAGCTCCGCCCGGGCGGCAGCCACGCCCTGCTCCCAGGTGCGGCGTGCCTGAACGGCCAGATTCTGCTCCACCCGTTGCGGCCAGAACAGCGCACTCACCGCCGAGGCCACGACGATACCCAGGCAGATCTCGGTACAGCGGGCCACCGCCTGGTCGAACACCGTCAGCGGATGGGCGATGGCGGGCAGGCCGATGATGGCGACCGTATAGCCGGCCAGCACGAAGCCATAGGCGACGTGATTGCGCAGCAGGGTCGAGGCCGCCGTGCACAGCGCCATCCAGCCGGCCAGCGCGAGCAGGAATAGCCAGGGCGTCTGGGCGAAGAAGCCCATCAGCACCACCGCCATGCAGGTGCCGACGAGGGTCCCGAGCAGGCGGAACAATCCCTTGGCCAGCACCATGCCGGACAGCGGCTGGGAGACGATCATCACCGTCATGCAGGCCCAGGCCGGTTGTTCGAGACTGAAGCGAAAGGCCAGCCAGAGCGCCAGTCCGGCGGCGAACAGGGTCTTGCCGGCAAAGAGGAGCGCCGTCGGCGTGGGAGCGAGAAAGACCGTCCAGGGTAGACGCACGTCGACTCTTGGATTGCGGGGGATCCAGCATAGGCCGCGCGGCCCAGGCGAAGTTCCGGCGGCTGTCCCGGACGAAAAAAAGGCGACCCGGGGTCGCCTGAAGTGCCTTGCGTGCTCGAGCGACGACGCTCCGTCGTCACCACTGCCTGCAGACTAGCCGAGTTGCAGCCGCCGCTCTTGATCGAGATCAAAGTTTGCCGGGTTTTGTCCGGTCATGCCGAGCAGGCGGTCGATCAGGGCGCAATCGGATTCGCGCCGCACCTGGGCGAACAGGGCCGCGGCCTCGGGATAGCTGCGCGTCAGCATGCCGAGCCACTGCTTGAGGCGCCCCGGGGCATAGCGCGGTGCCAGCTTGCGTTGCGCCATGCTCCAGAAGCGCTGTACCCGCGGCAGGATCTCGGCCCAGCTCTGCGGGACGGCCTCTTCTCCGCGTACGGCAGCGGCGATCTGCAGCGCCAGGTCCGGTCGCGAGACCAGACCGCGCCCCAGCATCACCGAGGCCTGGCCGCTGACGCTGCGACAGCGCCAGTAGTCGTCCAGGGTCCAGATCTCGCCATTGGCCAGCACCGGCACGGACACCCGGTCAGCCACCCGCGCCACCCACTCCCAGTGCGCCGGCGGACGATAACCCTCGACCTTGGTCCGCGCATGGACCACCAGTTGCGCCGCGCCACCCTCCGCCAGCGCCTCGGCGCAGGCCAGGGCGCCGTTCGGGCTGTCATAGCCCAGGCGCATCTTGGCGGTGACCGGAATATGCGCCGGAACGGCCTGGCGCACGCTCTCGACAATGCGGTTGAGCAGCTCCGGCTCCTTGAGCAGCACCGCTCCGCCGCGGGACTTGTTGACGGTCTTGGCCGGGCAGCCGAAGTTGAGATCGATCACCGGCGCGCCCAGGGTGCAGGCAAAGGCCGCGTTGTCCGCCAGGCAGGCCGGATCCGAGCCCAGCAGTTGCACCCGCATGGGCGTACCGGATGGCGTGCGCGCGCCCTCCTCCAGCTCCGGTGCCAGCTTGGCGAAGGCCGCCGCCGGCAGCAGCCGATCGCAGACGCGGATGAATTCGCTCACGCACCAGTCGAGTCCACCCACCTCGGTCAGCAGTTCGCGCAGGATGTCGTCGACGAGGCCCTCCATGGGCGCCAGGGCGATCTCCATGCTCAGAGGTCCTCGCCGGGGAGCGCCTGGCCGTAACCGACCAGGAATTCGGGTGGCATGCGCCTGGGTTTGCCGGAGGACAGCTCGATGCAGACGAAGGTCGTCCGGGCGCGCAGCAGGGTCACGCCATCGGCGGGGCGCTGCAGCTGGAATTGCCGGGTCATGCGCAGACGGCGATCCCAGTCCACCAGCCAGGTGCCCAGCACCAGCTCGTCATCCTGGTAGCCACTGCTGAGATAGTCGATCTCGTGGCGCACCACGGCCATGGCGCGATCCAGGCGCTGGAAGGTGGCCAGATCCAGACCCAGGGCCGCGGAGTGCTGCCAGGCGCACTGTTCGAGCCAGCTGACGTAGACGGCGTTGTTGGCATGGCCCAGGCCGTCGATGTGCTCGGCGCCGATGCGCAGCGGCAGGAGATGGGGAGTCGGTCTGTCCCACTGCATGAAGAGACCCTCTCGCGGGGCAAGGTCGAAAGACGGGAAACCGGACCGGATATGAAACCGGTCAGGTCATCGGTCGCGGATACTGGCACGAATCCACAAGCAATAAAAAAGGGCCTGCATCGCTGCAGGCCCTTCTTCATGTTTGGCGCACTCGGGAGGATTCGAACCTCCGACCGCTCGGTTCGTAGCCGAGTA